>JAPLUM010000595.1 GCA_026397605.1 Verrucomicrobiota bacterium
CCTTCACCCTTCATCCTTCATCCTTCACCCTTTCCTTCCTCTCCCCTTGCCATCCATAGCATCCTCCGCTTACATAGGTGAAATACCGCATGGCCCGAAACGCACCCATTGAAACTGTCACCGCTTATTTGCTCAAACTGCATAAGCTTGGTGGGTTAAGTTTTGATGATGTTGTTGATCACAAAGCTAGACAGAGGCTCGCCGCATGAACAAAAAAGACCTCAGCGAGCGCGATATCTGCACCAAGTTCATCACGCCTGCCATTCAGGCGGCGGGCTGGCAGCAGCATCAGTTCCGTGAGGAGGTCAAATTAACCAAAGGCCGCGTCATCGTCCGGGGGCAAATCGCTACACGCATTGAGAATCCCGAGGCCAAAGGCGGCCCAAAGCGTGCCGACTACGTTTTCTATGGCCTGCCAAATCTCCCGCTCGCCGTCTTGGAGGCAAAACGGAATATCTTCGAAATCGGCCACGGCATGCAGCAGGCACTCGCCTACGCCGAGATGCTGGATGCGCCTTTTGCCATCAGTTCCAATGGCGACGGATTCCTCATCCAGGACCGCACCGGTATCACTCAGCCTGTCTGCTGGGAAGTCTCGCTCGACCATTTCCCGACCTACGAAGAGCTGTGGACCATCTACCAGCAGTGGAAGCAGCTCACCAAGCCTGAGGAGCTGAGCCTCATCGCCCAGCCCTACCACATCGACTCCACGGACAAGGAGGCGCACTACTACCAGAAGGTCGCCATCAATCGCACCGTGCAGGCCATCGCTCAGGGCATTCAGCGCATCCTGCTTGTCATGGCTACTGGCACCGGCAAGACCTACACCGCTTTCCAGATCATCTGGCGGCTCTGGAAGTCGAAGACCAAGAAGCGCATCCTATTTCTCGCGGATCGAAATATCCTCGTCGATCAAACGATCCAGCAGGACTTCGCCCCCTTCGGCGAAAACATGCACAAGATCACCAACCGAGAGGTCAAGAAGAACTATGAGATCTATCTCTGCCTTTATCAGGCCGTGACCGGCAAGGAGGAATGGAAGCAGATCTACAAACAGTTCCCCGCTGATTTCTTCGACCTGATCGTTATCGACGAGTGTCATCGAGGCAGTGCAGATGAAGACTCCGCATGGCGGGACATTCTCGACTACTTCACTTCTGCCACCCACATCGGCCTCACCGCTACTCCCACGGAAACCAAGGACGTTTCCAACGAACACTACTTTGGTAAGCCGCTCTACACCTACTCGCTGCGGCAAGGCATCGCCGATGGTTTCCTGGCTCCCTACAAAGTCATCCGAGTCGTCACGGATCTCGATGCGCTAGGCTACACGCCAGAGAAAGGCAAGACGGACAAGCACGGCCAAGTCGTCGAGCAGCGACAATACAACACCAAGGACTACGACCGGAATCTCATCCTCACGAAACGCACGGAGTTCGTCGCTAAGCGGGTCTGGGAATACCTCCAGGCCACCGACCCCATGGCCAAGACCATTGTCTTTTGCGACGATCAGCCGCACGCCGAGCGGATGCGGCAGGAATTGGTGAAGCTCATTCCCGAAGCCGCTAGTAATCGCCGCTACGTTGTCCGCATCACGGGTGACGATACGGAGGGCAAGGCGCAGCTTTCTTACTTCATCGACAACGACGAGCCCTTTCCGGTCATCGCCACCACGTCAAAGCTTCTCGCCACTGGTGTTGATGCCAAGACCTGCAAGCTCATCGTTCTCGACCAAAACATCGAGTCCATGACCCAGTTCAAGCAGATCATCGGGCGTGGCACTCGCATCCGTGAGGATTACAACAAGCTCTTCTTCACCATCATGGATTTCAAAGGAGCTACGCGCCTCTTCCATGACAAGAAATTCGATGGTGATCCCGTCATGGTTTATGAGCCGAAGCCGGATGAACCTATTGTTCCGCCGGATGACGACGACAGCAGAAATATCCTTGGGGACAAGCCAAGCGCGCACAACCCTGACGACGATACCAATGGAGGCGGCGATGATGGCCAAAACACCGAAAGCAATGCTACAACCGGAGGCCGGGTCCGCTATGAGCTCGACGATGTGGCTGTGGGCCGTGGTGTCGAGCGTGCCAGCTATCTCGATGAGCACGGTAAACTCATCACTGAAGACTTTCGGATTTATCTCAAAGACGATATTCAGAAGACGCTCCGACAGCAGTTCTCCAGCCTGGATGACTTTCTCCTCCGTTGGAATGACGCCGAGCGGAAACAGGCTGTCATCGACGAACTCAAGGAACACGGCATCCCGCTGCAAATACTCTCCCAGGCGGTGCCAAACGGATCAGAGCTGGATGTCTTCGACCTCGTGGCTCACATCGCTTTTGATGCCAAACCCCTCACCCGCAAGGAGCGGGCAGAGCAGGTGAAGAAGCGCAACTACTTCGCCAAATACGGCGACCAAGCCCGCGCCGTCCTTGATGCCTTGCTGGAGAAGTATGCCGATCACGGCATCACCGACATCGAAGACCCTGCCATCCTCGAACTCCCGCCTTTCTCCGCCTTGGGCACCAAGACTCAAATCCGCCGTGGCATCTTCGGCAGCAACGAGGCCTACTCCCGGGCCATCACGGAACTCGAACACGCCCTTTACGACCGTCAGGCCGCTTAAGCTCTTGCGCCTTCTCCCATCGCTCTTATTTTTTCATGTTCGCCGATGTCCCAGATTCAAACCAGCCAGCCGCCCGTGAAACCGCTGCTCACTCAGGAGCTGATGGATCGCATCTTATCCTCGCGGCACTCGATCACCTCCGAGGAGTGTTACCGACAAATCGCCGAGCATTTGGGGCGACCCAATCGTCCTGGACGGAAAAAGGAAATCAGGAACGGCAAGGAAGTCTGGGTCTGCTGCTGAACCTTTCACGTATCGCCAGAGCCAAGGACACAACCCCGTTGGGGTTGGTTCTAGATCCATACGGGTGGGGTCTCGTAGTCCCAGGGTTCTGCGAACCCTGGGCTCAAAGATATAAGCCCTTTGGGCTTCCAGGAACTCATGCAGCGGAGAACGCGCGAAGATTTGCTCGCAGTCAACAGTTCAGCCATCCTCAAGACCAAGGGTCTTGCGTCTTCCAGCCCAGGGTTGGAACAACCCTGGGAATACCACACCATCACATCGCCCCAGCCAAGAGGGCAACCCCAACGGGGTTGAGTCCATGCCGCGCACCCTCTGCATCGCGGATTTCGTCAAAGAGGTGAAACGCGTCTCCACGGCTTGGATTCAGGAACGGGGTGGTTTGTTTGCTCAGTTTCACTGGCAGGCTGGGTATGGTTGTTTCTCTGTCTCGGAATCTATGGTGCCCAAGGTGGTGCGTTACATCGAAGGCCAAGAGGAGCATCACCGCATCATCACGTTTCAGGATGAGTATCGTGAGTTATTGCGCAGGCACGGACAGAAATGGGAGGAACAATATGTGTGGGATTAAACAGGCTCCAATTGCCCTCCACATTGGACACAACCCCGTTAGGGTTGGTCCTCGATCCATGCGGACGTTGTCCGCGTGGTCCCAGGGTTCTGCGAACCCTGGGCTCAAATACATAAGCCCTTTGGGCTTCCGGGAACTCATGCAGCAGAGAAGGCGTGAAGATGCGCACTCACCACAAGCAGTTCAGCCCAAGACCAACGGTCTTGCGTCTTCCAGCCCAGGGTTGGAACAACCCTGGACCGGCGCTCCACGTCTCCCAGTCTCCTCTTCTCCGCGTCTTCCCCCTCTTCATGAATCTCTCCTCCACCATCAAGTCCATCCAGGACATCATGCGCAAAGACGACGGCGTCGATGGCGACGCGCAGCGCATCGGCCAACTCACCTGGATGCTCTTCCTGAAAATCTTCGACCAATGCGAAGAAACCTGGGAAGACGACGCCGAAGACCGCCGCCAGAAATACAAATCCCCCATCCCCGAGAACTGCCGCTGGCGGAACTGGGCCAAATACATCGAGGACGACAAGGGCAAGAAGAAGCCCCGCATCCAGGCCAGCGAGCTGATCCGCCACGTCAATGACGTGATCTTTCCCGGCCTCCAACAGCTCGACATTGAGGGCAATCCCAGGGCCAAAGTCGTCCGGGAGGTCTTCCAGGACACCAACAACTACATGAAGTCCGGCACCCAGATGCTGGCCGTCATCGAGAAGCTGGATGAAGCCGTCAACTTCCACGACATCAAGAGCCGTGGGCAGCTTGGCGACGTGTATGAGCAGATCCTCAACGACCTGCGCAGCGCGGGCAATGCCGGCGAGTTCTACACTCCGCGTGCCATCACCGAGTTCATGGTGAAGATGGTCAATCCCAGCCTCAAGAAGCGGGAGACCGTGCTCGACCCCGCCTGCGGCACCGGAGGCTTCCTCACCGCCGCCATCGCGCATCTGGAGGGGCAGATCAGCAAGAAATCCGGTGCGGAGGATCGCAAAGCCATCGCTCAGTGCATCCGTGGCATCGAGAAGAAGCAGCTCCCGCATCTGCTCTGTGTCACCAACATGATGCTCCACGGCATCGACGTGCCCAGCATGATCGAGCACCGCAACACCCTCGCCACCGGCTGGAACGACTGGAAACTCACTGAGCGCGTGAGCTGCGTCATCACCAACCCACCCTTCGGCGGCATGGAAGACGACGGCGTGGGCAATGACTACCCCTCCGACATCCGCACCCGTGAGACGGCGGACATGTTCCTCGTCCTCATCGTGAAAAAGCTCCTCGCCGTCAAAGGCGGGCGCGGAGCCGTCGTCCTGCCGGATGGCACGCTCTTTGGCGAAGGTGTGAAGGCCAAGGTGAAGAAGCTGCTCATGGAGGAGTGCCACCTCCACACCATCATCCGCCTGCCGAATGGCGTCTTCGCCCCCTACACCGGCATCAAGACCAACCTGCTCTTCTTCACCAAAGGCAAACCCACGGACACCCTCTGGTTCTACGAGCACCGCTACCCCGCTGGCGTGAAGAGCTACAGCAAAACCAAACCCCTGCGCGTCGAGGAGTTTGACCCCATCGCCGAATGGTGGGGCAGTGAGGCGGATGGCTTCGCCGCCCGCACCGAGTCCGAGCAGGCCTGGAAGATCGACTTCAAGAAGATCAAAGAGGAAGCCGAAGCCAAGGCCAAGCCCCACTGGGACAAAGCCGAATCCCTGAGCAACGAAGCCGCCACCCTCCACGCCAAGCTTAAAGACCTGCGTGACGACCTCAAAGGCGAAAAGGACACCGCCAAGCGTGACAAAGTCGCCCGGAAGATCGCCACCCTCGAATACGATCTCGAAGCCCTCCGCCAGCAGTCCCGCGAGCAGCAAGCCATTGGCGACCGCCACTACTGGCCCATCTACAACCTCGACCTCAAGAACCCCAACGCCCCCGAAAAAGAAGCGCAGGACCCCGACACCCTGCTCGCGAAATACCACAGCGTCTGCCAGAGCATCGCCGACACCGAAGCCCGGCTGAAAGCCGAACTCACCGCCGCCCTCTCCCACCACTTCACCGCCACCGCATGAGCCCCCAAGACTTCCTGGCTCACTTCCACGAGATCGCGAACGCACCGGGCGGTGTGGCGCGGCTTCGTGAGGTAACCTATTCCCTTGCTGTGCGGGGACATCTGATCAGCAACGATCCTGCTGAATCTGCACTTCCTCTTGGCACTACCATTTTGTCTGCTGGCAGCAGGCCAATAGCAGATAACGAGAAGCATCTTGATGATGTTCCCCCAAACTGGACTTGGGCAAGATTCGAGTGGCTTGGGGAGATTTTTGGTGGGCAAACACCATCAATGTCAAAATCGGAATTTTGGGGTGGAGATATTCCATGGGTGTCTCCCAAAGACATGCGTGCAAAGGTC
>JAPLUM010000886.1 GCA_026397605.1 Verrucomicrobiota bacterium
TCACAATCGCCAAGCGTCTCCAGCTCACGCCGCGTCTCGGTGTCTTTGGTGAGGTCTTTTACGATACGGGCACCGAATGGGAATGGAGCGCTGGAGCCGACTACACACTCACGCGGCGCACCTCCCTTACCGCCTCTTTCCATAGCGACTACGGCCTCGGAGCCGGTGTCCTCATCCGCTTTTGATGACACAGGTCATCATTGAAAACAAACCCCACACCACGATACGAACATGAAACTGCCTACCCTCCTCACCACCGCCCTGCTAGGCCTCACCCTAGCAGCCTGCACCACGCCAGAGCCAGCGCTCGCCGCTGAAAAGACCAAGCCTTACCCCCTCACCAAGTGCCTCGTCAGCGGCAACGACCTCGACAGCATGGGCGGCCCCATCACCAAGGTCTATGATGGACAAGAGATCAAATTTTGCTGCAAACCCTGCATCAAAAAGTTTGAAGCCAATCAAGCCAAGTATCTCGTCAAGCTGCCGAAGTAACTCACCCATGACGCAGGGTGAAATCATGAAGGCCGCGCAGCTCCTTTGAGCAGGGCGGCCTTCATTCTCTGCCTCAGCGCCTCCATGTCGGGATCGGCAAACCCCGAGTCCACATAGTGGTTGACGGTGCTTGGGAGGATGTTGGGCGTCTGCGTCTGGCCTATAGGCGTGCGGCGCTTCGCCCAAAACGATTCAAAACCGAAGCCCCAGGGGTGGTTGATCGGAGCCCCAGGGGTCCCCACAACCACCCTCAGAGGTCCCACGACCACCCTCAGAGGTGGGGTACTCCCTCCTCTCTGGGTGCCGATGGCCACCCACAGGGGTACCCACTGCCACCCTTTGGGGTAGGGTACCCCCACCTCTCGGGGTGCCGATGACCACCCTGAGGGGTACCCACAGCCACCTTCAGGGGTGGGGTACCCCCTCCCCTAGGGGTACCTCCATTTAGCTCATAAGCTGCTCATTTTCAGCAAATAGGTGGGCTGATCGGCTTTGAGGGCAGACAAAGCTCGGCTTGACTGCTGAGATTCAGTCTCAGAGGGCTGGAGTTGGCGATTCAGTCGCCGCCCCAAGGCTTCTTCACCCTTCGGGTAGCCTGCGGCTATCTGACTCGGTGCTACGCCTTCGCCTCGGCTCAGCACTGATCCGGCTGTCGTTGGGCATGGTGTTAGTTGGCTTGCTTGAGTTGGCCCTGCCATTCCATAGCGCCCCCGGTGTGGAAGAATTCCACACCAATCCTGAGTTCCATGTCAACGGTTCCGGCATGGGGTTAGAATTTTCCGGAACAGGGGCCGTTTTGGCAAGGGCAAAATATCACTTTCAGGCCCGTGCGCTCCTCTTTTCCAAAAGGGTTTTCGTCGTCAGGGGGAGAAGTGCGGTTCCACATAAAGTTCAGAGGTAGGTTTGAAGGCTAAACATTATGAAAAGGTGTTCTGGTGTGAGCAAGATGCGCTCGTTACTTTTTATCGGGTGGGCGCAGCTCCATCACCTTCAGCGCGGACTGCGTGTGTTGAAGTCCAGCTGATGCCACGCTCACGAGCCAGGGTGGACGTTGCTCAAACCCATCGCTTCCCGGTGTTCCTGCAAGCGCTCCATAGGTGAGCGGAACCGCTCGTCACTCACCTGCTAGTTGAATGGCTCTGGTAGCTAAGGCTGGAGCGATCCACATGCCGCGCTTCTCTAGGATGGTGATGACTGCTCTCACAGACGGCAGCAGGCCCGAGTGTTTGGCTTGAAGCAGGATGCCAAGCGTGCCTGTCACTTGGAGGCCAAGGGTTTGGGCGATCCGCCGAGCTTTGAGGTCGTCGAGGATGACAGCGTCGTGCGCTTCATCCAAAGCGGTCTGGATCACCGCAGCCTCGCCCATGTCGATCTGCGCTGAGAGCAGGGGATGAACGGCAACACGCTGGGAGCGATGGTGGATGCCTGGCAGGGATTGGATTTCCTGCCAGGTCGCATCTTTGGCATGACCAGCGGCGAGTTCCTGGCCGACTTCCCAGGGTACGATGACACCACCAATCAATCCTGCCAGCGAGCCCAGCCCTCCAGGCAAAACGGCGTGGAGATGAATGGCGGGGCTAGTGTTGATGACGGTCATGCAGGGTGCGGGCGACGTTCAGGTCACTCTCCAACTCGTCCTCACTTGTCTGCAAGGCGGAGACGCCCCAGCGTCCGAGTTCATAGAGAAAATGCACGCGAGGCATGTCGGCAAGATCGGCGGCCTGGCCGGAACTGAGTCTGCCTGTGTCAAAGAGCTTCACCGCCATGGCCATGCGTGCTTCGCGCGCAAACTCGCCTTCGGAAACATGTAGGGAACCGAGAAGCGATTCGGGGTATGGGATGCTCAGAGTCTTCATGGCCGCAATCTATGGCACCAGAAAGGCGGAGGCAAGGTGGAGATTGGCAGCTTTCATCTGTGGTGGGTCGTCCGGTGTCGCCCATGGTAAGATGAAGGACGCAAGTGCCGATGGCTTCCCAGCATATGCCACGCTCACGAGCCAGGGTGGACGTTGCTCAGACACATCGCTTCCCGGAGTGCCTGCAAGCAGCACGCTGGCCGTGCAAGAGGCGGAGATCGACCAGATTGTCTATCGCCTCTTTGACTTCACGCAGGACGAGATCGCCCTCATCGAATCCGCCCTGGCCCCCATCCGCAGCACCAACCCAAACGCAAACGCGCTGCCTGGTGACCGAGCTGCCCGAAGT
>JAPLUM010000578.1 GCA_026397605.1 Verrucomicrobiota bacterium
GGACACCTGTCGGCCATTGATGGTCTGGCTCTTTTGGATCATCAGATCCAGCGTAGGACTGAGGCGATTCCAGACACCAGCATTACTCGCGGCAGGAGTGTTCAGCCCCGCCTGCAGGATGGACTCACCCTGACCATTCAGGGTGTGGGCCGTGAATCCGGTGAAGAGAGTGTTCACGAGTCCTGGAGCGTTGGTGCCGGATTGGGCGATCACAGATGCTGGGGCAGGCACGGACTGATCACTGAAGGCGAGAACGAAGCCTTTTTCGCTACTTGTCTGCGGCACACCGACGACGATGCGGCTGGCATAAGCTGAGACATTGCTGCCGAAGAGATCCAGCGCCCTCAATCCGACAGGGGCCAGTTTGCGCAGTTCACTGCCGGTGATGGCATCGAAGACATAGACCTGACCACGGAAGCCGGATTTGAGAGGCGCGCCGACGACGATCATGTTTTCCTGAATCGCAATCGCGCTGCCAAAGTGATCTGACGAGTCGCCATCGCTGGCGTGCAGTTTACGGAGCTGTTTACCCGAGCGCACACTGAACAGGTAAGCGGCTCCAGCATTGCTGCCCTCGTCATCGTCGCGGCTGGCACCGATCACAGCCAGATTACCACTGAGAGCGACGGAGCCGCCGAAGGTATCCTCTGCTTCGCCATCCTCAGCCGCGAGTTTTTTCAAAAAGGCACCTGAGCTGACATCGAAAATGTAGGCCGCGCCTGCTCTGGCATTGACCCCATTGGCACCGATGAGGCCGAGGTTTCCACTCAGGGCTACAGAGCTGCCAAAGCGGTCCTCCGCCACGCCACCGTTGGCCGTTAGCTTGCGGAGCTGCTGATTGCTGTTGATGTTGAAAACATAAACCGCTCCCTGTTTCGCCGCGCTATCCGCTGCGCCGATGATGCCGATGTCACCCTGAAGTGCGGCGGTGCTGCCAAATTTATCCAGCGTCACGCCATCCGCAGCGTTGAGCTTCCGCACCTGGAGTCCCGTGCTGACATTGAAGACATAGGCGGAGCCAGAGTCCGTTCCGCGGTCATCATCCTGGGCAGCACCGATGATGGCAAACTCATTGCTTAGCGCCACGCTGCTGCCGAATTGATCACCTGCCGCGCCGTCAGCGGCCTTGAGCTTCCGCACAAAAGCGCCAGTAACGGCATTGTGGACATAGACCGCACCAGCATCTGCGCCGAGTTCATCGTCCCCAGTATCGGCGATCAGGATGAAGCGCTCACCCGCGACGGTCTTCGAGCCAAACCTGGGAGTCTGCCCGGCAGGCGGCACGGGTGGCGTGAGAGTGGTGATGACCTGCGCACCGACAGGTGCTGCAGCCGTGATGAAGAAGGCAGCAAAGGCCGCCCGAAGGATGGAAGTGGATTTGAGTTTCATAGATTGAATGGAATGGATGAGGGTGTCGGACTGACATGAGCTGGATGCAGGTCGGCCTGCGGACTTGCGCAGATGGTGAAAGTTTTTTTTCGCGCTCCAGAATCCAGTCCCCCACTCACAAAAAAGCCCAGAGCATGCGCTCTGGGCTTTAGGGGAAACCGGATAACAAATCTCAATGGCTCACAGCCTCGCTGCGATCACGCAGCCATTCGCCAGAGTCAGCCATGCGGTCACGCTCACTGTGCTCAGCCATTGCTGGCAAATTTATCCTAGAACCGGGATTGGAAGATTGTTGAGTTGCGCCAGGGCTTGGTTTCACAAGGCTTTTTTCGACTCGAAACGGCTGTGTCTTGGGTGACACTGCCCGAGAGGCGAAAAGCCTTGTGGAATCAATGACGGATGCAAATCGGCGGTCAGCCATTCCCGGTTCTAGGTTTATCGTAGCATCTTGAGCTTGGCGTCTGCCAGCCATCGAATCTGACTCTTGGGTCAGCCAGTTGCCTGACCTTGGTCTCATCTGGTCAAAAAGATGGGTAGGGCCCCGCTGCGCCGGGGCCGACTTCTTGTTCAACTCCATTGCAACCGCGGCGGCGGGACGCCGAAAGTGGCACGGTCGCCACCGCAAAAAGTATTTTGATGGATATGGCTCAGGTGGCGGGTAGCAATGCCGTTGGTGTAAGTTTTGCACACTGGCGGCTCATAGCACGCTCAATGCCAGCCAAGCTGCGCAGCAGCAGTTTTGTCACCGCACGGTATTCCTTCGCTATTGGCTCTAAATACGTTTCGACAGCGATTTTCACCGCTTTTCGCTCGGCTCTCGCAGCTTTTCTGATGACTCTCGCGCTTTGGATGATATTCCAGCCCATGACTTTGGCATAGACGCTGTGTTTCACCGCTTTCATTCCTCTGACTCGCAATTGCTTGATACCGGTTCGCCTGTCGAGCCCCCGGTTAAGGCTCTCGCTGCCTGCTCGTCGCCGATATTTGGCCTTCCATTCTTCGCTCTGCTGCTCCTCTCGTCGCACAGCCAGTCGGCGCGCGCGCTCTTGCCTTGCTTGGCTTTGCTCGGTGGCTTGGTAGCGTCCTTGGCGTTTGAGCGGCGCGCTGGCATCTTGCTTAGCCTGCTTGCCTGCGTAACCCTCTTTGGGCACATTGCCAAACACTGGGCTGATGAGTGCGATGCCTTCGCTCTTGGCTCGTTGATGATTTTCATCGCTGCCGTAAGCGCTATCTGCCGCGAGTTCACTAGGCTGCATTTGCTGCGCTATGAGCTGCTCTAATACTGGGGAGAGCGCGTCGGCGTCCTGGTCACCTGCACTTTGCGGGATGCAAGCCAGGACGAGTTGCGCGGGATTTTCCGCATCGCTCGTTTCACTCAACTGCACTTGATAACCTGCGCCTTTATGACCGCTGTAGCCAGCGTCTGGATCGGAGGAGTTTTGCAGCGCATGTGAGCTCTTTCCTTCGGCGTCCTGGCCTTTTGCCCGCACTTTAATTTCGTTTTCAGTGAGTTCGCAATGTTCGCCAAAGAGCCGCACGAGGGCTTGATATGTGCTGCGTGTGTTGATGTTGGCATCATCGGCGAAGCGTTCGATGAGCAGATGCATATCCTTAGCGATCTGCTGCTGAGCTTGGGTGCGCAGTTCTTTGCTGGCACCGGTCTCGCCAAAGAGACGTCCCTGGGATGGCTCATAGCGCTCGCGCAGCTCGGCACTCAGGGCCTCAAAGCTCGGCGCTGCATGGCGTTTGAGCGCTGTAAGCAGGCGTTTGACGGCGACGGCGAGCAGCCTCGTGCGCCCGAAGCAGGCCATATCACTAAGCAGGTGTGTGCTATCGAGGCGCTGTTTACTGATATTGATTTTCAGTGCTTCGACCAAGGTGCGGGTGACTTCCATGAACACATTCCCAGCAGCATCATCATCACGCATCAAAGCGCGGTAACTCTCCAGAGTGCGTGTGCAGAGATAGTTGCGGCGGTTGCCCAGGTTGAGTGCGAAGTGGATGGAATTGTCAAAAGTATAAGCGTCAACAGCATCCTCGTTCGTCCAGTTTTTAAACTCCATGATGAAGACCAAAGCGGCCATAGCATGAAGTTCCTTGGTGGGACGTCCGAAGGAATCCGCAAAGTGCTTGCCTAGCTGCTGTGCAGGCATGAGCTGAAGTAAGCTGCGCCGGAAGACACCGTGCCAGCCTTCATCGAGGCGACGGCGTGCACTGTCATCGAGATCTGTAGCCCACCAAGAAGCGGCGTCCAGAGCAGCCGAGTCAAAGAGGGAGTTTTGTGCAAGGTGATTGACCTCTTTAATGTGACGCATAGGAAGGGAATCGCTGTATTTACAACCTTCCGTGGCCCATGTCACCTGCTTTGACTTTTTGCGGTGGCGACGGAACAGGTTTATAACCTGTGCGGTTTGGCCTGGCAGGGGAATGAGTGGGTGGCAATTGAATGGTCCTACTTAGCAGACAACTTTGCGAGGAGTGTCTCAAGTCGTTTGAACTCGGGGCTAATGCGCAGCCAGTAATGGGCAATGTAGTGGCAGTTCGGACAGAGGGTGATCAGGTCTTCAAGCTTGGTTGCCTTCGGTCGCTTGTATTCGCTCACGGGGTCGAGGTGATGGATATGAACGATCTGATCTTCAAAGTGGAACCCACAGGCTCGGCACTTGTAGCCGTCCCGCAGCTTTGCCTCGTTGGCGAGTTTAGCGCTGCGGAGGATTCGAAGTCCTGTGACCTCTTCCCTGGCCCCTTCAAGTTCCTCCGCATCCTCCTCCAGGCGAACATCGAAGATGGCGGAACTCACCCGTTGTTCCCTCTTGCTCGTCTTATCATTCCAGAGCGGGCGAACGTCTTTGGAATAGAAGAACCAGCGATACTTCAAATCTGGATCCTCATTGTTGCCGTGTGACAGATAGAGTTCAGCTCGGATCTGCTTCAGCAGTACCTCCACATCTGCGGAGGGTTTTTCGACCACATGGCCAAAGACGGCACAAATCTGCTCTCGATGAGAAGCGGAGATGATGGACTCATGGCGCTCGGGATCGGCCAGATGCATCAATGCAGAATGAATGCCGCAGACCTTCTCGACAGCGAACCTTTCCCCCTTTGGGACGCCTTCGTATATCGAGGAATAGCAGATCTTAGCGATTTCCGTTTTCAGATTCTCAAGATCCGTGAAACCGAGCTTCTTGGTGACCAAACTCAACACCCGCAGGGCTGCCACAATCTCGAAGTATTTGTTTCGCAAATACCAGGAGCCTGGATTTGCGATGATGTGAGGGTAGCCAAAGAAATAGCGTTCCCCACTGACCACTTCAGCCTCATCAAACCATCGTAGGGCATAGGAACGTTTCTTTTCAGGGGTGATATTCTCCATTGGCATCGCCCAGAGGAATTCCACGTTGGCGAAAACGATCTTGGTTTGCTCTGACGCGCCATTGAACTGCTGTGCAACCTTGTCTTCGAAGGTCGCCTCAGAATCGTCGAAGTCGGTGACGAACCTTTTCTCAATGTCATCGAATGCTTCTTCAAGATTCAGTGCCTCGTCATGCTGAATGACATAGCTCTTTCGCTTGATCAAGAAGCTTTCAAGAAACTCGTCAAAGACGCGATAGGAGTGGAACTGCTTCCAGTTAAAGGGCGAGGTGCTCATGGCGTTTGTCGATTTGCTTTGGGTTGGTTCATGGTGACTTGCGTGGTCTGCCGCGACGGCCCGTGCCGGAGGTGGGCGAAGCGGACACCTTCTCACTGGCTGGTGTGCAGGTAAGTTCAGCGACGAGGGCGGAGAGGAGGTTCGCGGCTGTGGCGCGGGAGGCGGCGAGCTGCGTTTCCAACGCGTCCACCAAGGCCATCAGTTGCTCCACTTTCGCCACGATCCGGCGTTGTTCGGCGAGGGGTGCATGGCAAGGCACCATGGTGCAACTCCCCGCCCGTAGTGTATGGCAGATGGCTCTCATAGTTCCTCCAGCTCTCGAAGGAGAAGCTGCACCTGCTTCTGGCATTCCAGCAAAGTGTTCATCACCGTGGTGCGGCGGGGTTCCTTCAGATTGAGGCCCATGTCCATGAGCTGTTCCAGCTTCTCCTTCATCATTCGCACCTCGTCCACCTCCTCCATGCTGAAGCTCTCCTGCGCCAGCAGCACCTTGAGGCGGTCCGCCATCGGATTGTATTGTTCTGGCACCAGAAAGTCGGCCATCTCAGCCTTGAGCTGGCGGTTCAATATGAGCACCTCCTCTACCTGCTCAGGCGTCATCTCTCCCCGCTTCACATCAAGGTGACGCTGCAGGACATCAAGCAAGGCATCGGCCCTCTTTGTATTTTCCAGCAGCCAAGCGTCAAATTCCTCCTCCGTCATTTTCTTTTGGGGCGGAAGCGAAGGGTCGCTGGGCAGAACATCAGGGTTGCTCATGGCTCTGTTTCAGGATGTTGCGGTGAGTTCGGCGACGAGGGCGGACAGGATGTTCGCGGCGGTGGCGCGGGAGACTGCGAGCTGCGTTTCCAACGCGTCCACCAAGGCCATCAGTTGCTTGACGTAGTCGCCATACGACAGGCCATCATCGCGCAGGATGCTGCAGTAGTTCCAGAGTTTGGAGACGAGGGTGCCGGGATTGGTGGCCATGCAGGATCAGGCCGCGCTCATGGCGAAGGTTTGCATCGGCGTTGCACGCACACCTGTCCGCAGATGTTTCGCGATCAATTGGTTCTCCAGCACATCAACGTCGTTCGCCATCGCCGTGGCATTAGGGCCAAAGGTCAGCAGCCCCTCGCGCTGGCGGATCAATTCTTGGTAATCACGTTTGGCTCCCTCTACGTTGAAGGTGATGCCAGAGCCCACACGCATCATCTCTTCCGCCATCTCGGTCACCGCGCGTTCGTAATGCTTCAGATCAAGATCGGGAAAAAATCCTGCACCCGGGCAGCACAACGGGTGTCACAGCAAAAACGAAACTTGCGCGCCGTCTCGCACCACAGCGCGAATCCCACGTTCACAAACTCGCCGCCGTCCGGATCGGGACGGAAACGCAGCAGTGCATAGTTGCAGACGAGAGTCGGAGTGTTCATGCCCAAAGTATGTCCGCAGCGTGCTCAAAGCGCCAGAGCATTTCTTCAACTTCCGCGAGCTTCAGGCTTTCGAAGTCCAGCCACTCATCAAGGCAGTGAATAAGTGATTTTCTGTGACTCAGCATCCTTGATTTTGACCTTCCGATAGCCTTCGCGATCTCCACCGCTTCTCTTCTTCGCCTTTGGTTGATGGCTAAGGGATCGCATATTATCGTTACCACGCCCGCCCATCAGGTGGTAATGCAAGGGGCGGAACGTCTCCCGGTCATAGCATATCCAGACAATGCATCCTCCCGGCATCCCACCCAATGACTCGGCGATCGCATAAGGATTGCTTGTCTTCTTGTTTGCCAGGGTTTTCAAACACCATGAACCTACATGTTGGCTGAGGCTGAGCCCAACGGGCTTGCGGCTTGTGAGGAGCAGGTAATCACAGCGGCCAAACTTCAGTGGAACCTCACGCAGAACGAAGCCGGAGGAAGCCGAGGGACGAAGGCCTTGTAATACTGAACGGCCCAGCCTGCCGCCGCCAGCATGGCGTCGATGGTTTGGCGGGCTTGCTGTTCGGGGAGGGCGGCCATGGGGTGTTTTCCCTATCTAAGCGGAGGCTCAGACTTGTGGCAAAGAAATATGCTAAGAAGGGGGAAGTTGTTCATCCTTCGCAGTGCCTGCTTCGGAGAATGGATTCCTCGTTCCTTGTTCTTGGTATAGACGCGTCGCGCCCGACGATCCACGGCGGCTGAGGGACCAGCCGCCCTACCTCAAACAAACCTGCAGGCAGGAAAGCCCGCAACACTCTACGAGAGCCCCAGAACCACAGAACCAGAGCCCTGACCTCTGACTCCTGACCACTGGTTCCTTGCTTTTGGTTCCGTGGAGAGGGGCTCGTTCACCGGGATCGGTGGCTCGTTCACCGGGATCGGTGGCTCGTTCACCGGGATCGGTGGCTCGTTCACCGGGATCGGTGGCTCGTCCACCGGGATCGGTGGCTCGTTGACCGGGATCGGTGGCTCGTTGACCGGGATCGGTGGCTCGTTCACCGGGATCGGTGG
>JAPLUM010000295.1 GCA_026397605.1 Verrucomicrobiota bacterium
TGCTGCATGAACTCGCCCACGCCGGGGCTGCATCGTGGTTTAAGGTGAGGACCTTGGAGATCGTGATGTTCCCCATCGGCGGGCTTTCGCGGATGGAGCGGCGTTTGCGCCCCAGCGAAGAGCTGTGGGTGACGCTGGCGGGTCCGGCGAAGTTCGTGCCGGTGAGCGTGACGGGGGTGCCGCCCAGGGTGCTGCCGATGGCCGGTGCCACGCTGGTGAGGGTGGGCGGTGGCGGCGGGGTGACGGTGATGGTGAAGGTCTGCATGGTGAGGTTGTTTGCGGCCTGACTGTCATTCACCGTCACGGTGATGACGGCGCTGCCGGCGGCATTGACCACGGGGGTGAAGGTGAGCGTCCCTGTGGTCGCCGCACTGCTGTAGCTGACGGTGGGGTGCGGAATGAGGGCGGTATTGCTGGAGGTGGCGATGACGGTGAGCGCCTGGCTCTCCCCAGCACCGGCACCGATGCCGCTGAGGTTCACCGTCTGCTGCGGCGCATTCATCGCCAACTCTGCCGGATTCGCGATGGCAGCGAGCGTGGGGGCCTTGTTTGAGGTGATGCGCAGGCGGGCCTTGGCAATGCCGAGCGGTGAGGTGGCTGCGCCGATGGACAGGGTGACGTCATAGACGCCCAAGGAGCCGAGCCTCGGGTTGGGGAAAACAGGGACGGTCTTGAACTCCAAGCCAATGGTGGGATTCAGATCAAAGGCGGCGGCATCTGGGCCGGAAAGCACCAGCGGCGGCAAGTCACTCGGCGCATTGTCGATGTAGAACGAACCAAAGAAAATACCGACGAACGTCTCGCCTACCGCGATGAGCCGGTCCTGCTCTGCGGGCACCTCATTTGTTACGACAAAGAAACTCTCCACTACCTTCAACGGCTTTGTCACATTGACCGTGAAGGTCGCGGAGGCGCTATTCGTGCCGCTATTGTAGGTGGCTGTAACGGTGACGGTGGCAGTGCCTGCGTTTTGACCGGCGGTGAAGGTGAGGGTGCCATTCGCTGCGATGGCGGGCTGCACGGCGAAAAGGGCGGGGTTGTTGTTCGTGACCTGATAGCTGACGATGTTGGAGCTGGTATCCGCCGAGGTGAAATTCGCCTGCGTGAAGGCCCTGCCTGCCGCCACGTCCGGCAGGCTGCTGCCTTCAGAGGTGTAGATGTAATCGTTATAGGCCAACGCCGCGAGTTTGCTGCCATCGGCGGAGGACGTGATGGACTGCCAACTCCGCTTCAATCCTCGTGGTGCCCAAGTCACGCCGGAGTCGGTGGAAGTGTAGATTTGGCCGCCAGCGACCACCGCCGCGAGCTTGCTGCCATCGGCGGAGGTGGTGATGGAAAACCATGTGCGATCCGTTTCCCGTGGCGTCCATGTCTCGCCACGGCGATTCGCGTCCGTCATCCGTGCCGTCCAGGTCTCGCCGGAATTGGTTGAGGTATAGATTTGGCCGTCATCGACCACCGCCGCGAGCTTCTTCCCATCTGCGGAGGAGGTGATGAACTTCCAACGGCGATCCGTTTCCCGTGCCGTCCAGGTCACGCCAGAGTCGGTAGAGGTGTAGATTTGACCAAGATTATAATTGTTTGGTCCACCGACCACCGCCGCGAGCTTGCTGCCATCGGCGGAGGAGGTGATGGACCGCCAATTGCGACTCGAGTCCCGTGCCGTCCAGGTCGCGCCGGAGTCGGTGGAGGTGTAGATTTGGTCGCCACCGACCACCGCCGCTAGCTTGCTGCCATCGGCGGAGGAGGTGATGGACTGCCAATTGCGAATCGATTCCCGTGGCGTCCAGGTGACGCCGGAGTCGGAGGATGTGTAGATTTGGCGGTTTGAGGCCACCGCCGCGAGCTTGTAGCCATCAGCGGAGGAGGTAATGGAAATCCACTGCGCCAACTCGCTCAGATTGTCCGTCGTCAGTTGCCCCCAGACTTCACCGGCAAGTCGTGGGTTCAAGACGGAGATGGTGATGGTGAAGGTTTGCTCGGTGAAGTTCACGCCGCCGCCGTCGTCCTGCGCCCGCACGGTGAGGGTGGACACGCCGGGGGTGCTGCCAGGGGTGAAGCTGAGGCTGCCATTGGCGGCAAGGGTCGGCTGGACAGTGAAGAGGCCGGGATGGGTGATGGTAGGCAGGCTGAGGGTGACTGTCTGCCCGCTCTCATCCGCCGGGCCGGGGGAGATGGCGGAGACCACGCCTGCCTGGGTGTAGGCCCCGCTGCCGGGGAAGCGGGTGACATTGACCAGCAGGGTGAAGCTGGGCGCGTCATTCACCGGGTTCACCGTGAGGATGAAGGTGCGAGACGTGGTGTGGTGCTCCGCCTGACCGTCACTGACCTGCACGGTGATCTCCGCCGTGCCAGAAAGATCCGCCGCCGGGGTGAGGGTGAGCGTGCGGCTGGCCCCGCTGCCGCCGAGGACGATGTTTTCCGCCGTCTGGGGGATAAGTGCTCTGTCAGCGACACGAACAGTGGCGGTGACGACCAGTGCAGCGGCACTCTGCCCCGCATCCTGATCCCCCACGGTGAAGGCGATGGTCTTTGGCGTGTCTTCATTCGTGCTTTGAGGGCCGATGGCGGAGACGGTAGGCGCGTCATTCTCATCCGTGACGGTGATGCTGAGGGCCACCGAGTCTGTGGCGGGGGAGGTGCCGGAATCAGTGACTGTGAAGGTGACCTCGTAAATGCCGTTCATGTCGGCATCGGTTCGGGTTTCAAAGTCGAGCGTGCCGTTGAGTGTGTTGAGTGCGTAAGCACCTGTGGTGGGATTCAGCGTGAATTTGTCCTTATCCGCCCCATCTTTAGTCCAGGTGAGGGTTTGCGCCGGAAGGTCCGCATCCGTGGCTATGAGTGTGCCAGCGAACGGGGTATTCTCTGCGAGGTTCTCCGCAAAGGTGGCAGGCACCTCACCACCGAACGTGTTTCGGATGACCGGGGCCGCATTCGGGGGTGGCGGCGCACCGGCGAGGATGGTGGCGACCTGAAAGCTGCCGCCCGCGACATAGACGGCGCTGGCACTGGTGCCGAAGACGGAGTTCATCCGCTCGATGCTGCCAGAGGTCTCGGCGGTCCAACTGGTGCCATTGAAGCGGAAGATGCCGCCCTCGGCGCTGGTGGCATAAACATCCGTGGCGGAACTGCCCCAGATGCTGAGCAGATCCTGCGTGGTGCCAGAGGGGGAGGTGCTCCAGGTGGTGCCATTCCAGCGAAGGATGAGTCCACCACCGCCCACAGCCCAGACATCGCTGGCACTGGTGCCCCACACATCGTTCAGCCCGGCGACGGTGCCCATGCTGGTGTCCGCCGTCCAAGAGGTGCCGTTGTAGCGGTAAACCATGCCGTTGCCGGTATTGATGTGGGTGCCGACCATCCAGATGTTATTGGCAGCGGTGCCCCAGAGGCCGTGGCAGATCATGTTTACCCCGACCCCGAGAGAGCTAGCCGTCCATGAGGTGCCATTCCAGCGAGTGAGCGTGCTTTGATCGCCCGCCGCCCAGACATTGGTGTCGCTGCTGCCCCAGAGACTGAAGAGCGTGTTCGCAGTGCCCGAGGTCTGCGTGGCCCAAGAGGTGCCATTCGTCGAACGCAGGATGCGCCCACTGCCGCCGACGGCCCAGAGGTTCGTGGCACTGGTGCCCCAGACCTCGATGAGCGGATTGGGGACGCCGGAAGTCTGCAAGGCCCAGTTGCCGCTGCCATCCCCCTTCACGATCCTGCCGCCATTGCCGACGACCCAAATATTGGCCCCATCAGCCGCCCAGACATCGCGGAGCTGGTCCGTGGCAGGCGTGGTCTGCTCCGTCCAACTGAGGGCCAGAGCGCGGCTAACGAGGAGCGTGAAGAAGGCCGTGAGAACAACGAGGATATTGCAGGAAAGCCTGCGGGCGAGGGTGGTCATAAAGTATGGTGAATGGGGTGAAGAAAAGCGAGTGGAGGCGATCACAGCATGGTCTATGCCATTGCACGGAAACCTAGAGCGGGGTAACGAAAACCCGGATCACGGGCTAGGTTTGAGGAATCGCCGCTCACATCAAACATG
>JAPLUM010000643.1 GCA_026397605.1 Verrucomicrobiota bacterium
TGAAGAAGTGAACAACAACGGTGCCATCCAAGTCGTCGTGACCAACGGCACCACACGAACCATCGAAGGTGGAATGGCCGACACGATCGAAGTCGTCCTGCGTCGTGCGCCCACAGCGGATGTCACCCTGACCTCCACCGTCTCTGCGGCGAATCAGCTCACCCTGACACCTGCCAACCTCACCTTCACTGCGGCCAATTGGTTCGTGCCGCAAACCGTCAGCGTGTCAGCCTTTGATGATGCCATCACGGAAGGTGCCCACTCAGTCACCGTCACCTATGCGGCCAATGCTGCGGGCGGTTACATCCCAGCGGATGTCAGCACGGCCGCCACGGTGAGCATCGGCGACAACGAAGCCACGCAGCCAGCGGTGCTCATCACGCCAGTGACTGGCTCAGTGACGGAAGGGGGTGCCACGCTGGCTTACAGCATCTCCCTCAATGCAGCGCCGAGTGCTGGGGCTACCGTGCGTGTCGCACCAACAGCGTACTTAAATAATGCGACCAATAACACTCAGCTTAGCTTCAGCCCAACGTCGGTTGATTTCACTGCGGCCAACTTTGCCACCGCGCAAACCATCACCATCACGGCTGTCGATGACACCGTGGGAGATGCCGCGCTGAGCATGGCCGTGCTAAACAACACTAGCGTGGCAGCAGGAACCGACGCACGCTACAATGGCCATGTAGCGCCAGACGTAAGCCTCACCGTCAATGACAATGACAGCGCCGTGGGTCGTATCGTCATCACAGAATCCTCTGGCACAGTGCTGGCTGAAGATGCTGGCACAGACACCGTCACGGTAGCTCTCGCAGGCCCGGCACCCACAGCCGATGTCACGGTGAACTTAGCGCGTGCAGGCACACAGTTCCGCTTCCTCGTCGGCGGCAGTTCGTTAGACACCTTGGCGCTGACATTCACACCAGCCAACTACACCACAGCACAAACGGTCACACTCATTTCTGCCGCAGATACGGGAAGCGAAGGTGTGCATGCCGACACCCTCAATGCCACCACGGCGAGCACAGCGCCGGTCAGCTACACCAGCCTGACCACCACGCTGCCTGTGCGTATTTTGGACAGTGATGACCTCGCCCGCGCACTCATCACGGTCGTTCAGAGTGGCGGCAGCACACGCATCGTCGAAGGCGGTGCCACCGACACCTACACCGTCGTTTTGCGTCGAGCACCGACAGCAAACGTCACCCTCAGCGGCAACTACAATCCAACCCAGATCACACTCAGTCCGCAGGATGTGACCTTCACGCCAGCGAACTGGAATGTGCCGCAGATCGTGACCGCCACCGCAGTGGATGATAGCGAACTGGAAAATGCGCACCTCGTGCCTGTGACTTATATTTCCAGCTACACAGGTGGTTATCTGCCGAGCGATACCCTGGCATTGAATCCACAGATCAGCATCGGTGACAATGAAACCGTCGGCGCTGCCATGATCACGGCCACGGAAAGCGGTGGCTTCACTTGGCTCGCAGAAACGCGCCAGCCAACAGACACCTACACCCTAGTGCTCGGCTCGCAGCCGACGGCCAATGTCACCCTCACGCCGCAGGCCTGGAACAACCTAGGTGGAACCAATCTAGTGACCTTCACACCAGCCTCCGTGACCTTTACCGCAGCAAACTGGAACACCGCGCAGACGGTGACGATCACGCTAGGCACAAGCGCGACTAATAACGGCACACGCGCCGCCTTTATCGGCCATGCCGTAGCGACCACAGACAGCGCTTACGCCAGCTACCCACCGCCGAGTGTGAATGCCATCATTTCCGACGCAAACGAGACCACCGCCGCCATCAGCATCATCGCTACGGGTGCAGGCACCGCAGTTTATGAAGGCAGCGCTGGCAATAGCGACAGCGTCTATGTCTTCATGCGAAAGCCGGTCACCGCAGATGTCACCGTCACCCCAAGCTTCAGCAGCGCGGGACAGCTCACCTTTGCTCCAGCTAGCCTGACATTCACAGCCACCAACTGGAACATCCCGCAGCTGCTTACGATCTCAGCCGTCAACGATAGCACGATTGAAGCCATATTGAGTGGCACACTCACCTGCACGCCGAGTGCTACTGGAGGTTACGTTGCGACGAATATCGGCACGCATACCGTCACTGTGAATGATAACGACGCCACAGGTCAACTCATCCTAACTCAGGGAAGCAGCACCATTCAGGAAGGCGGCACCGGCAGTTATACGGTGAGACTTTCTAGTCAGCCTGCTGTGGGCCAGACAGTGACAGTGACCATCGTCTCTCAAAAGCATGTCGTGCCGACATCCAGTCATGCGCTGCAAGCTGGCTATTATGCAGCCTCAGCCAGCGGCAGCAGCCAGCAAAAAGACAACATGCTCTTCAACTGGAACGAACTCACAGGTATCTACACCATGGCCTACACGAATGGCCTTGGCGGACCTGAGTCTGCTGCCACAGCCCCAGCGGGACACCTTGCTGGAACCAAAGCCCTGATCGACAAGCTGGACATGCTCTGGGGTGGCGGGCGCATGAAGGCCCGATGGCCGGATGGTGCGCCCACCACGGATAACCAACGGGACGTGATCATCCAAGGCATCTACAACTGCTACTCCACGGCAAGGCTGAGCACCGACACGGTCAATTTCCCACTGGAGGTTCGCGAGCGCTGCCGCTTCGCCGCACACCTTGTTTCCGTCGCTCCAGTAGCCGTCGTTAGTCACTGATCGATTCAGAACCCGCAATCTCATTCTAACCTCTTAATGCCATGAATATCTTCCTCCGTAAAACCACAGATCGTAGCAAGCCCAATCGTCGTGACTTCCTGGTGCAGAGCACCTGCGCCAGCCTCGGCATCACCAGCATGGTGAATACCCTTTCACAGCTCCAACTCGTCGGCTCTGCTGCCGCTGCGTCGGGCCCGAGCGATGTGAAATCCCTCGTCTGCATCTTCCTTGCAGGCGGCAATGACTCCAACAACCTCATCATCCCAAACGGCAGCTCCAGTGCGCGCACGCACTATGAAACGGCCCGTGGCATACCCAATTATGCAGGTGGAGGTGGCGGCATCGCCATTCCCCTCGCTGAGCTGGCAGCTACGGCTATCACGCCGGATAATCCAGGTGCCTTTGAGCACAGCGCAGGCTATACCAACAACAACTTCGCCCTGCATCCAGGCTGCGCTCATCTCAAGACACTCTTTGACAACCAGGATCTAGCCTTTGTCACCAATGTCGGCACATTGACACAGCCAGGCGTGAATCGCACGAACTTCGGTGCCCTAGCACCGACCAAGCCGCCACAACTCTTCTCCCATTCCGATCAAGTCTTGCAGTGGCAATCCTCCATCGCCGATCAGCCTTTCACCAGTGGCTGGGGCGGACGCGTGGCTGACTACCTAGCCCCGATTGATAACACGGTCAGTGCTGGCTTAGCCACGGGCGTTTCCATTGCTGGCGTCAATAGCTTCCAAGTCGGCATCACCGAGCAACCCTTTGTCATGAGCACCGCAGGAGCTTTAGATTTTGACGGCTTCGGTCCGAACAATGCCGGCTATTCAGACGCGCTGAATAACACCACGCTTAAACCTTTCCTGCCTGCACCCAATGGCTACGATCCACTGGCTGATACCAACTACAAAGGCACGCAACAGGGCTGGAGGCTGCGGGCACTCGAGCGACTCATGGCCATGAACCACGCCAACCTCTTTGACACATCCTTTCAAGCGACCGCAAAGAATGCCCGAGTCACCGAAGGCGTCGTTGCAGACACTCTAGCCTACACCAGCGGTATTGATGCCGCACGGCCTACACTGGATTCCTACTTTACCGCTGCTTTTGATAACAGCGCCACCGCAGCCAACAATGACTTCGCCAATCAAATGAAGATGGCCGCACGGCTCATCATCGGCAATGCGGCGCTACTTGCAGCCACAGGGAAAGGAAACAATCGCCAGACCTTCTTCATCCAGCAAGGCGGCTACGACACCCATGCTTCCCAGATCGCCATCAATGGCAACAACACCGTCAATACCGGCGTCGGGCAGTATGCCTTGCTCAATACCCTGAGTAAGAGCATCAAAGCATTCTATGACTCCATCCTCGGTCATCCTTTGGGCGGCCCCGCCTTATGGAATAAGGTCATGGGCTTCACCTCGTCTGATTTTAACCGCACCTTCACACCGAATAAAACCGACAGCACCGGCGGCTCGGATCATGGCTGGGGCGGCCATGCCTTCGTCATAGGAGGAGCCATCAAAGGCAAAAAAATCTACGGCACATTCCCTGAACTCTTGGTCGATGGCGGCATCGACTGCACAGGCTCACGCGGTCGCTGGATTCCCAGCACCTCTGTCGATCAGTATGTCTCCAAACTGGGTCAGTGGCTCGGCGTGCCAGCGGGCTCAGCCTTAGAGTCCGTGTTCCCAAACCTCACACGCTTTGGTGCAGGCACGAATCTTGATTTCATCGACTACAGCGTTTAATCCGAGGGCCTCTTATGTTGCCGATGAAGAAGCCCCTACTCATTCTTGTTCTCGTCGCAGTAGCAGCAGCCACGCTGACATGGCTGCTGACTGCGCCGGATCATGAGTTTGCTCCATCAACGCCAAAAGCACGACACAAGCCCGAGCGCACGACCGCATCCACGGTCAGCGTCCCCATCCCAGCACGCACCCCGCCACCGAGCTCACGTGCCATTGATCCTGAGATCCAAAAGCTCGCAGATCGCCTAGTGGAAAAGACCCAGACGCCGCTCAACGATCTGGAAACGCTAGGCGAGTTTGTGGATCTCTATCGAAAAGCCTTCAGTCAGCTGCCCGTTGGTTGCAATGAAGACATCACCGCCATATTGACCGGCAGCAATCCAATCAAAGGCGTGCTCTTCCCACCCGATAGCCCCATGATCATCAAAGGCCAAATCGTCGATCGCTGGGGTACGCCTTACTGGTTGCATCCCAACTCTGGAGCCCGCCTAGAGATCCGCAGCGCCGGCCCAGACAAAGACCTCTTCACCGGTGACGACCTCATGATCAACCCCAGCCCCTCCGGCCTAGGCGTCACACCAGCGCAGCGACTTTGATCCATTACCTGAAATCCGTTGAAAGGAATGCCTTGGCTTTCTGTTAACAGCGCCATGTTCCGCTATCTGAGCTTTTTTCTACTTTCGTCATCCATCCTTGCACAGGACCTCTTACCCAAGGTGCAGGTGCTACGCAAAGACGGTCAGCAGTCTGACTTCCCTGCGATGTGCGTGGACTCCAAAGCACAACCCTGGGTGGCCTACGTACAGTGGGATGGTCAGCATGACACGCTGCATTTGGCCCAGTCAAAAGCGGGTGCTTTAGAATCGGTGCTCACGCTGGGTGAGGCGGGTATCATCCATCAGCCTGCCATCGCGGTGGATGGTCAAGACGCACTGCATGTCATTTGGTCACAGGTGAATGATCAAAACATCATGGACCTCCATGCGGCCGTCATCCGTGATGGAAAAGTAGAGATCATGAAACTGGCCAGCTCGGCGAATGGGGGCAATGTGTTTGCCAAAGCAGCCACCGATCCTACCGGAAAAGTGTGGGTGGTCTGGCAGGGTATGCGGGGTGGATTAGGTGATGTCTTTTCCCGGGTGTTCGATCCCGCACGCAAAGAATGGTCAGGTGAGATTCAGGTCACCAAGGATGCAGGTGGCGATTGGGAACCGTGCGTGGCTTTTGCTGGTTCAGATGCCTGGATTCTGTTCGACTCGTCTCGCGGCAATGAATTCAACATCTACTCCACGAAGGTCAGCCCCGACCTCCAGGTCGGTGAACCCATGAAGCTGATCGCTACCGACCGCTATGAAGGCCGCGTCAGTGCCATCGGTGCTCAAGATGGCAAAGGTATCTGGCTGGCCTGTGAACGCGGCAATCAGCAATGGGGACTCGACATGCGCGCACATGGTGGCGCACAAGGTCTGAACGGTCGCAAAGACACCGTGATCGCTTACCTTGACCTCTTGACCGGTAAGCTTGACGAACTGCCTTCCCCTGACTCCCTCTTTGCCGAGCTGCCCGGTCCGCAACCGATGAAGCCTGCGGCGCCGCGCGGCAACAATCCCAAGGCGAAAGCTCACCGTGCGCTACTTCAAAGCCTACTGCTGGCGCATCGCTCTCACACGATACGACGCGGCTTCAAAGCAATGGACGAAACCCTTCGCGCTGCCTGACAGCGTCTATTCACAGGATCGCCAAACCACCCATGCCTTGTCTCAAGATGGCAGCCTGTGGATTGCTTGGGCCAGCGATTTGCGCACCTCGAAGCTACAGCTCAATGCGGGCATCCACCTCGCCAAAGTCGCCACCGACTTGGATCTACCACTTATCGCCGCGCCCGCGCTCAAACCACGCGAAGCTTTCCCCGAATACATCAACGCCGTCACTCCCGAGCGAGCCCGCGAAGACCGCCACACCTGGACTCACGATGGCGTGACCTACAAGCTCTACTGGGGCGACTATCACCGGCATACCGATGTCTCCAACTGCATCACAGCGAATGATGGTTGCGTGCAGGAGCAATTCCGCTATGCCATGGACATGGGTAAGCTCGACACCCTGGGAACCAGTGACCACACCGACATTGCTAAAATTTACACGCCTTATGAATGGTGGCTGAACCAAAAGCTTGTCGATGTCTTTTTCGTGCCCGACTTTTTCACCAGCATGTACGCCTATGAGCGTGAACAAAAGTGGCCGTATGGACATCGTAACATGGTCTTTGCCCAGCGCGGCGGCCCTATCGTCTATATCCAGCGGAAGAACTACCTCGACTCCCCCTGGCAGAAGATTTTCCCAGTCAAAACCGAGGGCGAAGCCGAGCTGCATCCCACCGAACTCTGGGATGTGCTCACGCGCTACGGCAAACCTGTCACCGCCATCTCCCACACCGGCGCCACCAGCATGGGCACCGACTGGGATCAGATCCCACCGGTGGATCACCGCGTCGAAAATGTGATTGAGATCTATCAAGGTGCGCGTGTCAGCTATGAAGGACTCAATGCGCCGCAACCCACCGTGGGCTTGCGCGTGGGTGAGGACTACAACCACTCCTCCACCGTCATCGGAAAGCCAGTGGTCGGCGAGCCGATCCGCAGCTTCACCGAGAAGAACAATGGCCTCTATCAGCACGCTCTGGAACTCGGTCATAAACTCGGTGTCTGGGCAAACAGCGACCACATCAGCACCCACACCAGCTACGGCGGCGTCTATGTGAAAGACTTTACTCGTGAAGGCATCATCGAAGGTCTCAATGCCCGCCGCACCATCGCTGCGACGGACAAAATTTTTGTCGAGTTCACCTGCAATGATAAGCTGCTCGGCACCGAGATCGCATTGGATGGCAAGCCCGTCCTAAAATTCGCCATCGACGGCACCGCTGCGATCAAACGCGTCACCTTGGTGCGCAATGAAAAGAACCATCAGCAGTGGGAACCTAACGCAAAGACCTTCGAACAGACCTTCACCGACGAATCCCCAATCGCAGGCGAAAACCGCTACTACCTGCGCGTCGAACAAGCCGATGGCAACATGGCTTGGTCGTCACCCGTCTGGGTGCAGGTGAAATAGGCCAGTTTTGCTAAAACTGGATCTTCATGGCTTCTTCCGAGGAAATACAAAACGAAACACACCCTCTACGAAAACGATGAGCAAAAATAGCTCAACGATGGGTAAGACCCAAGTAGGCGGGATGAATGTTTTGTCTTTTGGTGGCGCATCCTTCACAACCGGCTCCTGAAAAACGTCCTCCACAGCATATCCCGTATCGTAGAGGTAATCAGGCTCGCCCTGACTAAACGGCACCTGCGTTCTCAGATCGTCCTGTTCATATGTGGCCTCGATGGTGCCCAGTGGCCCGGTTTGCTGCCAGATGTCAAAGTTTAGCCACAGGTCTGCGAGCACGGGCTTCACCTCATGCATGAAGGTGATGTCCACATAGCGCACCGGATAATCCGTTTCAGCGACGCTGCTTGAGCCATCTGTCTCTGGCCAGACACATTCAAAAGGTCTTGCTTGGCCTAGGGCCGTCTTTTGTTCGTTGATGTTAAGTTCAATGTGCTGGTTGAAGTAGTCAGTCAGCGCTGCCGCTGCCGCATCCAATTCTGTTCTTTCGATCTTTCGATCTTGATTGAGATCGATGGCTACAAAGCGGGTTAGCGACAGCAGATTGAACGTGAACCGCAGCTCCACCCGCTGCCGCTCCACCTTCACCCGGAGGTAGCTGATGTCCGAAGGATGAGCATGCGCGAAGGGAATGACGAATGCCGGAATCAGAATGACGAATGCCCAGAACGACAATCGCGGCTTAGCAATCATGCTTTTTTCAGGCGCTTCGTGAAGGCTTGATGAGCCGGTTTCCCCAGGCTTTTATTCAAACGTGACAGCAGGGCCGCAGCGTCTTCTTTGAGTAAAGCAGGCACATCCAGCACAAGCCCGGGAAAGCAGCGGCTTTGCAGGGTGCCGTTTTTCGCTGGGTTTAAGCGAACATAGACCTCTTCCTCCAGCACGAACCAATCGACCACTTGATCCTCTGTCCTCCACACCAAATACTCCTGCACTCCGGCGCGGCGGTAGGCATCCTTCTTCTCATGCAGGTCCAAGGAGACAGAACTGGCTGCAATCTCGATCACAAGCTCCGGTGCCCCATGGATGTAGCCATCCTTGCCCATTTTGGCCTGGCCACCTGATTCGATCATCAGCAGTGCATCTGGCTGCGGCACATTATCTGCGTCAAAACGGACCGTGGAGTTTGCGGCAGCGAATGTGCCTGGTGTTAACGCCGCATAGGTGCCTAGCCAAGTTTGGATGCGGTTGTCAGGGATGCCGTGTTGTTTTGCGCGAACGGGTGATGCCATATAAACAATTCCATGGATGAGTTCCGCTTTCTTCACCTCCGGCATCGCTTCAAAGCGACGCAGGAACTCTGAAGCCGTCAATTTATCCCCGCTGTATAAGGGCGACGGCGCAGTCACCACCTGCCGACGAGCGGCCGTGCTTAGCTGAGAGCGTCTTGCGGTGATCATGATCAAAAATTAACACATCTGCTGAATTCGTCACTTCGATTTAATCTGCCGACTCAAATCCAGTTTTCGCAACAGAGGATGACGCAGGGCAGATCGGCAGACTCCTCCACCTCGACTCAACGCTCTCCTTGCTACGTCGCTCTGCCGCGCTAGTCTCCATGCTCCATTTTCCATCATGAGCGCCGAGACCCCTGCCAAGAAGAACTACAAAGACACCGTCCGCCTGCCGAAGACCGACTTCCCCATGAAGGCGGATCTCGTGACTCGCGAGCCCCAGCGCCTGGCCAAATGGGAAGCGGGTGGCCTTTATCAGCGCATCATGAAGCAGGCCGCCGGACGCCCTAAATTCGTCCTGCATGACGGCCCGCCCTTTGCCAATGGCGACGTCCACATGGGCACCGCGCTGAACAAAGTGCTCAAGGACCTCATCGTGAAGTCCAAGACCATGGCCGGCTTCCACGCCCCCTACATCCCCGGTTGGGACTGCCACGGCCTGCCCATCGAGTTCAAAGTCGTGAAGGAAGCCAAGGATCTCGCCCCCGCCGAAGTCCGCACGCGCTCGGAAGCCTACGCCCGTAAGTTCATCGATATCCAGCGCCAGTCCTTCAAGCGCCTCGGCGTCTTCGGCGACTGGGAGAACCCTTATTTGACCCTTGCGCCGACCTATGAGGCCGACATCATGCGCACCTTTGCGAAGTTCCTGGAAAAAGGCCTCGTCTATCGTGCCAAGCGCCCCGTGCTCTGGAGTTACGGCGCCCAGACCGCCCTGGCGGAAGCCGAGGTCGAGTATAAAGAAAAAACCTCTCCAGCGATCTATGTGAAGTTTGCTCTGCATGGAGAACAGCATGGAGAACAGGCGTCCCGCCTGTTTTCATCGGACACAGGCGAGACGCCTATGCTCCATGATCATTCCCTCGTCATCTGGACCACCACGCCCTGGACCCTGCCAGCCAATCTCGGCATCGCCCTGCATCCCGACTTTGACTACACCGCCGCCACCTACACCCACGCAGATGGTCGCAGTGAAAAACTCATCCTCGCCGACTCACGCATCGCCGCCTTCAGCGCCAGCACCGGCTTCCAGCTCGATGCCGCCCAGCCCACCACCAAGCTGAAAGGCAAAGACCTCGCCGGTAGCGAAGCCCAGCATCCCTTCCTGCCCCGCATGTCAAAGATCATCAACGCCCTCTTCGTCACCGACGACGCCGGCACTGGCGCCGTCCACATGGCCCCTGGCCACGGCGCGGACGACTACATCGCTGGCAAAGAGCACGGCCTCGACATCCTCTCCCCCGTCGATGATGCGGGCTGCTTCACCGCCGAGTGCGGTTTGCCCGAGTTCGTCGGTCAGCACGTCTTCAAGAGCAACGAAGGCATCATCGCCATCCTTGAGGGCAAAGGCGCGCTCCTTGGCAACGAAAAATACGTCCACCAGTATCCCCATTGCTGGCGCTCCAAGACCCCCATCATCTTCCGTGCCGTCCCGCAGTTCTTCATCCGCATCGCTGCCTTCCGCGACGAAGCCCTGAAGGCTATCGACACCGTGAATTGGCTGCCTGCTTGGGGTCGCAACCGCATCTACGGCACTGTCGAAAGCCGTCCCGACTGGTGCATCTCCCGCCAGCGCACCTGGGGCGTGCCGCTGCCTATTTTCTACGATGCCGAAGGCCAGGCTATCATGGATCACACCATCTCCCTGAAGGTCGCCGACGCTGTCGAGACTCACGGCACCAATCTTTGGTTTGAAAAAGACGACGCCTTCTGGAGCGACCTCGTCGGCCTGCCTGAGGGCAGCAAGCGCTGCAAAGACACCCTCGACGTCTGGATCGACTCCGGTTCCTCTTCCGTCGCCGTCTTGGATCGTCACCCCGAGCTCTACTGCCCTGCCGATGTGTATATCGAGGGTACCGATCAGCACCGCGGCTGGTTCCAGAGCAGCCTCATGGTCAGCGTCGCCGTCCGCGGCATCGCCCCTTACAAGACCGTCATCACGAATGGCTTCGTCGTCGATACCAGCGGTAAGAAGATTAGCAAAAGCGATCAGGGCACCGACAAAGCCGCCAAGCCCATGACCGCCGACCACTACTACAACAAGTACGGTGGCGACATGGTTCGCCTCTGGGCCGCCAGCGTCGATTACCAAAACGACGTCCCCTTCAGCGAAGAACTCTTCCAGCAAACCGGAGAGAGCTACCGCCGCATCCGCAACACCTTCCGCGTCCTCCTCGGCAACCTGCACGACGCCCCCAAACCCCATTCATCATCCACAGATTTCGCAGATTTCGCAGATAAGATCTCAGAAACTAAACCTGAGAAATCGGTGTCATCTGTGGATACGAGTTCCCCAGGCCACCTCTTATCTTCCGCAGATAAGACCTCAGAAAAAAATCAATCTGAGAAATCTGCGGAATCTGTGGATCACACTCTGATCGACCGCTGGATTCTCGAGCGTCTCCACAGCGTCCTCACCGATTGCCTCGCTGGCTACGCCGCCTACGACTTCCGCAAAGTCGTCACCACCATCACCCAGTTCGTCTCGGGCGATCTCTCCGCGCTCTACATCGACATCACCAAGGACCGGATGTACTGCGATGCCGCCGACAGCCCCCGTCGTCGCGCCACCCAGGCCACCATCCGCGAGATCACCGAGACCTTAACCAAACTCCTCGCCCCCATCCTCGCCTACACCGCCGACGAAACCTGGGAGTTCCTCGGCCACTCTGACAGCGTCCACCTCGAAGCCTTCCCCGACGTACGTTGTTCACGCTTCAGCGTGTCCGACTCCGACTCTTCTTCCTCCTCCGAGGCCACCGCCGCCGTCGAAGAACTGCTGAGAGCCCGCGCCGTTATCCAGCAAGCCATCGAAGCTGCCCGTCAGGCCAAAAAGATCGGCTCCAACCTCGAAGCCACCGTCAAGCTCACCCTCCCCGAGACCGGCTTCACCAACCCCGTCTTCCAGGATCTACCCACCCTCCAAGAATTCTTCATCCTCAGCGACCTCCACATCACCCGTGGCTCAGATCTCTCCGCCACCGTCGAAGTCTGCACCAACCCCAAATGCGAACGCTGCTGGAAACTGTTGCCGGATGTCGGAACCATCGAAGCGCATCCGACGCTTTGCGGACGGTGCGCTGAGGCGGTGGGGTGATCAGTTCTTTTCCCAAGCAATGGAAAACGACACCTTTGAAACAATCCAAATTTCTGACTGGTCAGAGGTGTTTAACCTTCCTGAGGTGAAACACGGAAGCAGTGTATTCCGCGGCCACAGTTCCGCAGATTGGAAGCTTCGAACCTCGCTGGACCGCGAGTTCGAGCGGTGCGCTATATCCAGCGAGTATTACCTTCATAAAGAGCGGGCTTTGTTAATAGAGTTCCGCCGCCGAGCTCATCTTTACACACATGATTTGCCAGAACCTGACAGCATCGTGAGCTGGTTAGCACTCATGCAGCATCATGGAGCGCCAACAAGGCTGTTGGACTTTTCATATTCGTTCTTCATCGCGTGTTATTTGGCCTTCTCTGCTGGATCAGGAAATTCAGCCGTATGGGCAGTCAGCGATCTATGGCTCCGCACTTGTGTCACGGATGCAGATCTTCGTGAAGATGCGCTTGGTGCCCAGATTGATTTTGCAAACAAACAGCTCAGATCATTTCATGATGACTTCAAAGGTGGTGGCAAGCCGAATGCAGATAGTTCAAACAACCTCGTTTTAATGATTGAGCCAACCCGGCAAATTCAACGGTTGGCAGTTCAACAAGGGGTGTTTCTCATGCCGCTGAACCTGCATGTTTCCTTTATCGAAAACCTCCGAGCGTGTTCATCATACTGTGATGAGCCTGATTCAGACTGGCTCAAGAATACCAAGGAGCATGTGAAGAAGATCGTGTTTACTGATGAAGTTAGGCGTGTGGGACTTCGCGAGTTAAGAAAGATGAACATCACTGCTGAGAGCTTGTTCCCTGGCATGGACGGTTTTGCGAAGTCATTGAGCCATACTGTGCTTGTCGGCTAAGACCTTGTTGTTAAGTGTCTGCTATTCTCATGAGAACCCTAACCTCTTTAATTGTTGGTTTATTGACTGCTGCAGCATGGGTTGCAGCTATTTCTGGGTGTCTGTTTTTATTATCGCTAACCCCGCTAAATCCCAAGTCGATTCCCGACTTCGTCTGGCGAGCTTCAGCCATAACAATTATAGCTATCGCGGTATGGGTTGCTCGCCTCGGCTACAATTATGTTTTCATGAAGTGGCGGATTGAACACGGTGCAGAATGGACTTACTGCGCCGAGAAAGGTTTTTGTAATTGTGGGCTACCTAAGGTGTGTCTCGCCCTAGACTGTGGTTGTGAACGTCTGCATGTTTGCGCCTCGTCAAAATGCAACTGCAATAGGCCCAAAGTTTGCAGGAAGTTCAAGTGCGATTGCGGTCACCCGAAGGTTTATGGCATTAAGTAGGTTCGGACCGGGCACATGGGTGACATGTTGACCGGGCGAGAGCACAAAGGAGCACAAAGGTCTGTCACTTTATAATGAAAAGTCTGCCACGACTAACCGAGTCAAAAACCGGCCTAGCATTGGAGCGAGCCTTGAATCCTTATCGCCCCATAATAAGTAGCCAGGCTCACAGTCAATATTCAGCTTGTAATCCCTTTGATTTGAGCCAAAATCAGGAGCATGAAAGCAACAGAAATGACTAATAATCAGGGTGAATTGTGGGAAGACCAGTTGGTGGGCGTCAATGCCAAGACTGGGCCTTATGTGACGGCGCGTTCGTGGTCAGGTGGGCGCAGGATTCTGGGGAAGGGGGCGCTGGAGAGCTACAGTTATCATGTGATGTCACGCACTTGTGGCGGCGAGGTGTTCTTTGATGATGTCGAAAAAGAGGCCCTTAAACGAGTGATGTGGCGGCTTGCTGAGTTCTCGGGGGTGAAACTGGTCACTTACTGCATCATGGGGAACCATTTCCATGCGCTGGTGGAGGTGCCGAAACGGGAGATTTGGCTGGAACGATTCGCGGGTCCGGAAGGAGAAGAGCGGTTGCTGGCGCATTTGCGGGTGCTTTACAGCAAGGCCTATGTGGATTTTTTGAGAGCTGAACTCGCCGACCTGCGCAAGATGGGTCTGGAGTCGCTAGTGCAGACGAAGCTAGCGGGCATCAAGAAGCGGTTTTGTGATCTCGCCACTTACATGAAGGAGGTGAAAAATCGTTTTAGTCGCTGGTTTAACAAGCGCCGTGAGCGGAAGGGCACGCTCTGGATGGATCGCTATAAAAGTGTGCTGGTGGAAGGTAAAGGCGAGCCGCTACACACGATGGCGACTTACATTGATCTCAATCCTGTGCGTGCAGGCTTGGTGGATGATCCAAAGGATTATCGCTGGTGTGGGTATGCTGAGGCTGTGAGTGGGATCAGGAAGGCGCAGCGTGGGCTGAGCAAGATCACCGGCACGCCAGTGGATGGCTGGGAAAACGGCGGTGCGGAGGCGTATCGCTGCTTGTTGTTTTCCTCGGGAGTGGAGGTCATGGACGCTCAGAATGTGAAAGTGGTGCGCAAAGGAGTGACGGCGGACGAGGCGCGGCAGGTGCTCAAGGAAAAAGGCAAACTCAGCTCAATGGAACTAGTCAGGCTACGCGTGCGCTATTTCAGCGATGGGCTGGTGCTAGGCAGCCAGGAGTTTGTGGAAAGTATCTTCACTGAGAACCGAGCTCGTTTTGGTTCAAAGCGAAAGACTGGCGCACGGCGACTCAAGGGAGGAGATGGTGCTTTGTTTTCGATGCGGGATTTGCGAAAAAACTCTCTTGGTTGAGGGGTGGAAAGACAGCAGGCAATCCATCCAACTGGATCAGATGAAATACCTTCATTATCAACGCCCATAGCGGATCATTAGCTTTCTACCTGCGGCGGCGTATTCCGAGGTTTTCCTCTGCGGTCTCTGTAGCTTCGCAGACCGAGACGGAGTCGGAGGTTCGCTCGCTGCCCTAGCAATAAGTAGCCAGGCTCACAGTAAATTTTCAGCTTGTAATCTCTTTGATTCGAGCCGAAAGCAAGAGCATGAAAGAAACAGAAATGTCTGATAATCAGGATAAATTGTGGGAAGACCAGTTGGTGGGCGTCAATGCCAAGACTGGGCCTTATGTGACGGCGCGTTCGTGGTCAGGTGGGCGCAGGATTCTGGGGAAGGGGGCGCTGGAGAGCTACAGTTAT
>JAPLUM010000464.1 GCA_026397605.1 Verrucomicrobiota bacterium
GCATGGTGTCACTGATATCGCGCATCGATTCCTGATAGTTCCTTTGCTGTTGGCGGATTTTCTGGCGCGCTTCTTCGCGCTGTTTCTGGACTTCTTTATACTCAGCGCGGTAGGTCGTATCAAGCTTGGCAAAGGTCTGCTTGTCCATGCCCTTCACATATTTCGGGCGCTGAGGTTCTTTGAAGGAAGCTTTGATGGTCTCTTCCTGTTCCTTCAAAAGATCACGCACTCCCCCCATCGTGCCGCCATTGTAATCCTGCGTCTCGACGCCATAAGTGAAGGCAGCCATCTTGTAGAACTGCATCTGAGTCCATTTATCAAAGGGATGGTTGTGGCACTGAGCGCACTCGACGCGAGTGCCTAAAAACACACGAACGGTGTTTGCCATGTTATCCAAAGGCATGCCGCGATCTCGCATATAATAGCCGATCGCACCGGTTTCCCATGCTTTCCCCTGGGCAGCGACCATGTCACGCACGAGTTGGTCGTAGGGTTTGTTATCCCGCAGGCTCTGTTTCAGGAAGTTTGTGTAGGCAGCGCCGGTAATGGTGCCTGCCTGACCGCCATTGGATTGAGCACGCAAGACGTCAGCCCAGTAGTTAAAGAAATGCTGCGCATAGCCCTCAGAAGCCAAGAGTTTGTCGATCAATGCCGAGCGCTTGTTAGCCTGTTGAGAAGCAAGAAATTCTTCTGTCTCCCGCGTCGTCGGGATGCGACCGATCACGTCCAAATAAATCCGGCGAACGAAGATATTATCATCCGCTTCAGGATTACCTTGGAGATGATTCTTTTTCCAATCCGCTTCTAAAATGGAATCGATCTGACGAGCAGACGTCTGCGTATTTAGAGCTGCCTGAGCAGCACCTGTGAGAGCTAAAATGGAGATTAAACCCAAGCAATGCATGTGATTCATGCTAAACAAACGCCAGCCAATTCAGACTTTTTCACAATTCAAAATAATATTTAGAATCACAAAAAAGCGGCGACTCAGGTGAGCCGCCGCTGATTGAATCAAATATCGAGATCAAAAAGAACTCAGTAAACGCCTTCGACGATGGTTTTTTCCATCGCTCCAAAAGGCCTGACATCTGCCACGCCATCCCAAGCATAGGGAGCGCGAGGTCTGCGACGCATGGCTTCGTCACGCTCGAGGAAACGTGGCATGAAGAACTCCTTGGTCAGCGTCGTCAGCTCCACGCGGCCCCAAGCATCATAGTCCACCGTGGTGTCCGTTTTATTTGGGTCAACCACGCGCAGAACAGCACGTGGCTGCGGCGCATAGTAAGAGATGGAGAAATTATCTTCTGGCGTCAGTTGAACACTTGCAGCCAAGCCCATGAGGGTATTGCCGTAAGTCGGATAAAAGCCGATGCGGCCTTCCAGCACCTCTTCAACAATGAAGCGCACATACTGCGGAGTCATGGTGGTGCCACCGACAAAGCAGCCGCGGATACCGGCAGCGTAGAGATCCACCTTTTCTGCCAGGGCTTCAAGCAGCTTTGGAGTCGTGAAGATCGCGGAGATTTTACGATTCTTCAGCAGTGTCACAGCCTGATCGACGACATGGTCCATGTAGGCACGAGCGACTTCGAACTGCTTATTCGAAATCACCTTCTTCACGAAGCGTGGGTCAAGGTCAATGAAGTAGCATGAACTACCGCGATAGTTGGCCAAATGCTCAACAGCAAGGCGCAAACGACGAGGTCCCGTTGGACCGACCATGATCCAGGATTCTCCTGGTGGGAAATGCTTGTCGTCGAGCTTGTGGCTAAACTCTTCATAATCGACGCGGAAGTCATTCCACCCGACACGCTGTTTTGGCATGCCTGTGGTGCCACCTGTCTCGAAGACACTGAATGGCTTGCCTTTGAATGCCTCAGGCACCCAAACTTCGGGCTGAAGATCTCTGAGCCATTCATCCTGGAAATGCGGGAATTTGGCGATGATGTCTTCGTAATTATTGACGACGCCACGAGGATCAAAGTTCTTCTTGGCCCAATCAAGCCAGAATGGGCATCCAGTCTCGGGTGAGAAATGCCATTGAATGATTTCGCGGATCTGGTGATCGAGCTGAGCTTTAGCTTCTTCGGGGGTCATGGTTGGTTGGGGGTATAGAAAAAGAATGCGGAAAGAGATAAACGACGACTCACCGCCATCCCTTTCTACGACTAGCAGTTAGAAAACAATACTGAAAACGGAGTGAAGGACGACAGAAATCATGGGACTAGTTTTTCATCCCAAATCCACAGGCGTGTCAAGGCACCTGACTCCACCCAACCGCGCAGATTCTCAGGCACATTCGGAATTTCGACAAAAACCCAGGAACCTCTTTTGTCGATGACCTTGACCTGACTTCCTGGCGGCAATGAAATCACACTGCCACTGGTGACGGTAGCAGCCGTGTAAGCGCTGATATCCGGTTGATTAACGATGCTGATATCCTTAACCCGGGTTTCACTGGCGGGACGCAGCGCAGCCAAGGCCGAGGCAGGCAAGAGAATGACAAGGCCAACAGCTGAAACAACGAATGGCCAAGTCTGAATGCGACCTCTCATCACGCACCAAGCCAGGGGTAGAACCAGCATCCAAAAACCGAGAGCGGCCAAAAACAGCCACTGATCCAGACTCAGCAAAAAGCTGAACTCAGCCAGCGGGGAGGTTGCATTAAAAGCCAGGTAGCGTGTGAGGTCACTAAGATGTCTCAAATTCTGACGTAGCTCAGGATTTCGTTCATCCAACAGCTGCGCACGCTGATACCAAAGGGCGGCACGTCCGAGATCTTTTTGACGATAACGCGCATGTCCAATGATTTGAAAAACCTCGGCACTCAGATGAGGCGGAGTCTTCTTTGTCAAAGATTCTGCCAAGTATTGAGCCTTGGTGAAATTCCCTTTCTCTAACTCTGCAACAGCATTGCGATAGACGGCGTCTGGCGACTCTTCAGCTGCGGCAGGCGTTTGCGCATGAATAAAGCTGAGACACCCTAAACAGATGATCAGCAGACCCAGTTTTTTAACTGACTGCTGCATGAGCGCATGCAAGGCCTTGAGCATGGAACTTTTTTCCACTGGAGAGATTGGTTCAGGTGCGGAAGCAGTGAAGTTGGTCAATGCATAGCGATCTAAAATGCTTTTCAATTCAGCATCCTTAGAGCTGACTCCTGGGTGCAAGGACTGAATGAATTGTGCAGAACGGCGGAGGAAATCTTGGTCTTTAGCTCCAGGCTCTTCGATCTCCTTCCAGGCTGACATCAACTCCCCTACTCGTCCCACATTGGCGCGAGCTTGACGTCTTTTGCTCCATGCAATGACACAGGCAAGGACGAAAAGCAGCAGAGGCACAACCTGCGCTGACCAGAAGGCCTTACTGTGAATCAGCGCACTGTAGGTGGGTGTGACCCAATTCGAGATTCCCGCAGTCCGGACAAGGATATCCGTGATGTTGGCCTGCGGCTCGGTGACTAACGGAGCAACCTCAGCAATAACCGCTGTGCCACCTGCAGAAGCCTCCGCCTGAGCAACGGCTGCGGCAGGCTTCATATTCACAGGGATGGCCGCTGTTCTCAGAGTGATGTATTTTTTTTCCGTGGAGTTAAAATAGGTGAGCTCAAAGGGTGGCACTTCATTATGCACAGCCTCAGGAACCATGACCTGAGAATATCCTACACGACGTTCAAGTGTCGGCGTTTGATTTTGGTCGATCTGACCTTCAATGTTGTAGCGCTTGGCAGGATAAAGCTTCCAGCCGCCTGTCGAAACAAGACTTGGCGTATTGAGAGCATCAAAGTTGCCTGATCCACTGACTGCAATTTCTACCGAAACGGGGTCACCAACGGTGAGCTCAGTTGGCGAGGCTGTGGCGGTCATTTGGAAGTCGCCGACAGCCCCACTGAAGTTTGCCGGTTTACCCTCGGTCGGGAGTGGCAGCACACGCAAAGTCACCTGCTGGCTTTTGACCTCCATTTTACGAGGCTCACTGACCCCACCGAAAAAACCCTGCGGAAAACCGGGCGGCAAGATCTGGCGCTGTTGACCTTCCATGGGCACTTCAATCAGCATCTCAAGACTGGCCGGACCCACTTTTAAATCACCCGTGCGCAGGGAGGATAGCGTGGTCCGATAACTGAGCACGTAATAGCTTTGGCCATCAATGATGGTGCTAGTCTGCTCATTGGTCTGCGGGAAGCGGGCAATGGCAAAATCACTCTTCTCAATCTCAATCAAGCCGACTCGGCGCAGCTGTGTCTGACGCGGCACATACAGGCTGCATGTCAGGGGCATGACCTCTCCCTGATAGATCTCTTTCCTGGAGAGTTCTATCTGCAAGATCGGTGTATTTTTGTCTTCGCCGCCTTGACCATTGGCCATGGGCGTATCGCCTTGCCCTACAGTCAATTTCACCTCATTCGTCGTAACAGGTTGCCCATCTACGATGATGGTCTGAGTCGGGATCACAAACTCTCCTGGTTCAGTCGCCGTAATGCCCCAGGAGAGCTGGAGGGAAACCGACTGCCGTCCGTTCACGATGCTGACTTGTTGAGAAGTGGACACCCCTGATGTTTGTCCGATCTGAAGCGGAAAACGTAAATTCGGCAGGCTCTGTACCTGACCATCTTGGACAGTGATGACGTAATTGATCACTTGATTCGGCCTTGCCGCCTCAGGTTGCACGTAAGCACGCACGGTGGCTGCATTTATCTGGCTAGCAAGGCTACCACAAATAAGGCAGGTCCAGACAGCTAGAAAAGCTGTGTTAATAAGAGCACGACCAAGATTGCATGCACGATGCTTGATGAGCGCTTTTGGCACATCAAAAACTAAAGACTGATCACTAAACACTTTCATGATTCGTTCGGAAATTTAAGTTCATTCGGCCTTACCAGTCCTTGCCATTCACTGGGGCATCGCGTGGGCGTAGGAGCATAGCTTTCTTCTGGTCGTCGGCATAAGTTCTCAGAAAGGCGCGCGCCTCGTTTCGGCTGAAACCGGTCGCTTCATTCTCTTGATTTTCCGCCATTTCAGCCTCTTTGGCTTCATTTCACCTTTTTGGCCTTTTTCGCCCTTCTTACCTTTTTTACCCTTATCGCCTTTTTTGCCATCCTTGCCTTCTTTTTCATCCATCTGCTTCTGAAGCTCTTCGAGGCGTTTTTTGACGAAATCACGATTCTCCTTCACGTCCTTGTTCTCAGGATCGATTTTCAACGAGTCATCAAAGTGCTTCACGCATTCACGCCAGGCTTTCAGAGAAAACTTAGGCTGCTTGGCGAGAGAGCGATCACCTAAATCATAGAGACTGTGAGCTAAACCACGATGGGCTTTGGACTGCTCCTGTACGTCCTCTGATTCTAGTGCCTGACCGAATCCGCTGATGGCACGGTCATAATCCTTGTTTTGATACGCTGCGGTGCCGAGCCCAAAAGCCAGTTGCTGGCGCCGCTCTGGACTCCAGGTGCCCTTCACCGACTCATCATAGAGTTCGGTCGCTTGCTTAAAATCGCCATGTTCATAGGCAGCGTGAGCTTTTTCCATGGTGGATTTACTGGCTGCCTGAGCTGAGCCCAAGAAACACAGGGCCAAAAAGATGGGCAGTATGGGCTGCCCCCAACTTGTGGTGGAGTTTGAGTTCATTTTAATTCTGAAGGATGAAGGGCGGATAAACCAAGCCATGATGAGAAGCACTATGCCTATAGACAACGGCCAATAAAAACGCTCAATCGGCTTCACCAATTCCTTGGCCGCATTGCTTTGGGCTTGAAGCGCGGAAAGAAGCTGACTCACCACGGATGCTGCCAAAGGCTGCGAGCCAAGCTTCAGGTAGCGGCCACGGGTGGAAGCTGCGATCTCCTGGAGCACCTT
>JAPLUM010000250.1 GCA_026397605.1 Verrucomicrobiota bacterium
CGGAGCTCTGTGCTGCAAATGACCTTCGGGGAATGCAGGCTGGAAAGCCCGCACCACTCTACGGGAGCCGTTGACGGTGATTGACGGTGGTTGACGGTGGTTGACGGTGGTTGGGATTCTGGGAAACCATTGCAAACGGCTCCCGCTTTTGACTGTTGTTGGGCAGTGTGTTGCGGGCTTTCTAGCCTGCATCTGGGGGGCTGGTTGAAGCGGCGTTGTGCTTGGCTGGGGACTTCCGAACAACGAAGCATTTTGGGTCGGCAAAAAGATGTAAGGCAAAAATAAGCCACCGGATTTCATCTTTTTGACGCCAATCTTTTTGTCGGCCTGCTTGGCTATGGAATGAGGTTACTCATCGTCACCATGATTAGATTGAGCCGGCATCTGACGGGAACCATTTAAACCGCTCATAAACGCTGATAGCCGCTAATAAAAAGAGCCACTTGCGAAACCTCTGATCCAGAACCCAAACCGGAGATGATGAGGAAGGCAGGAAAGCAGGAAATGGGATTGATTCCTGCCTTCCTGCCTTCCTCATGATACGTGGATTGGCTGGTTTTTGAAAGGTTTTGCAAGAGGCTCAAGAAACCAGTCCATTGCTTTGCGGTCTCTGTGTTTAGCGTTCATTGGGTTCCCATGAGAGGATTAAAAAAATCTTCAATCTGTGTCATCTGTGAAATCTGCGGATCAAAAACCTTCGGAGAATGCAGGTTAAAAACCCGCAACACTCTTTGATCAAACGAAGTCGGTGATGGAGCCGAAGTTGGCGTCGAAGAGGCGGCGGTAGGTGCGGAAGGCGAAGGAGTCGGTCATGCTGGCGACCCAGTCGCAGACGAGGCGTGCGCGTGTTGGGGCATCGGGGGCTTTGGCGATCTCTGCCTCGACGGTGGCGGGTAGGAGATGCAGCTTGGAGCCGTCCTGTTCAATGTAGCGGTCCCGCAGGACGCCGAACATTTTGGTGAGGATGACGTCGGCTTTGTAGTCGAGCTGCTGGAGCTGTGGGCTGAGGAAGACGAGGTCGAGGGAGATTTTTTTATTCATCTTCGACTGCGCTTTGACGGCTGGGTCAATGTCTAGCCGATACTGATGACGACGGGTCATGGCGCTGAGGAAACTGCTTTCAGGGACGAGCTTGGTGGCGCGGATATAATCACCAATGTTTCGGTTCAGGCGGGCTTCGACACGGCCTTCGCGGATGGCTTTGCAGAGAAAGACCACATGCTCAGACTGCACGCTATCCAAAGACCGTGCGGCTGCCCAGCGCTCCAGAGTGGTGACGTTGATGAAGCCGGCGTGGATGCCATCGGCGATGTCATTGAGCGAGTAGGCGGTGTCATCTGCCCAGTCCATGATCTGGCATTCGATGCTCTTGAAGCCATTGCGCACATCGCCCGGGGTTAGCTCCACGGGAAAGGCCTGGCCGCCGAGGGTGAAGTCGAGCCACTTTTCCTGATCATCGTAGAGGTAGTGATTGGGGGCACCGGCGGCTTCGATGTGTAGGGTCTTGTATTTTAGAATGGCATCTAGCAGCGCGCGGGAGGGGTTCATGCCGTCTCGGCCTTCATTAAAAAGGGTCTCGGTGAGCAGGCGCAGGGTCTGGGCATTTCCCTCAAAGCCGCCGTAGGGCTGCATGAGCCGATGCAGGGTGCGCTCTCCTGTATGGCCAAAGGGTGGGTGCCCCAGGTCGTGGGCCAGGCAGGCGCACTCGACGAGGTCGGCGTCGATGGTGGAGTCCTCCCCCAGCTCGCCCTGCTGGGTGAGCCAACCGCAGATGGAGCGTCCGATCTGGGCTACTTCGATGCTGTGAGTGAGGCGTGTGCGGTAGAAGTCATACTCGCCTGAAAGGAAGACCTGGGTTTTGTTTTGCAGGCGGCGGAAAGCGCTGCTGTGGATGATCCGATCCCGATCGATCTGAAAGGCGCTGCGGTATTCTCCGGCGTAGGCTGGGCGCGGCTTTAAGGTTTCAGAGTCAAAGGTAGAGTAAAAACGATTGGCAGGCATTGATGGCGGAAGCTAGGCCGCGATTCTGCTCTGGCAAGGCTGGTCATTTTATCTCTCTTGAACCTCAAGCCGAGTTTCACGTTTCAGGTTTCATGTTCCAAGTTCTTTAAATCGGGGCATGAAGAGGCAGTCGAAAAGTGTGGGACACTTCGGTCGCAACGATTTGGACTTCAGGGCTTGAAACTTTGAACTTGAAACATGGAACTGGTTTCTAGGTTGAATGCCTGAGGCAGCGCGCCACACTCGGCAGCGTGAATTCAGTGACTCCTAGTTTTATCTCCGCGCTGCAGTCGGCGCTCTCTGCTGATCGTGTTCTCACGCAGGCGGAGGATATTTTACCGTATAGCTTTGATGGAACCGCGGCTTTAAAGGTCAGGCCGGGAGCCGTGGTGTTTCCGTTCACCTCTGAAGAGGTGGCTGCCTGTGTGAAGCTGGCGCGTGATGCCGCTGTGCCGGTGGTGACTCGTGGCTCTGGCACGGGACTCAGCGGTGGTAGCGTGCCGATAGCTGGTTGCCTGGTGATCTGCCTGACACAGATGGATCAGATCATCGAGGTGGATGAAAAAAACCTGACCATCCGCGCGCAGTGCGGTGTGATCACGAAGGCGATCGACGATGCGGCAGGGAAGGTGGGTCTGTTTTATCCGCCTGATCCTGGTAGCATGAAGATCAGCACCATTGGCGGCAATGTGGCTGAAAATAGCGGCGGTCTGCGTGGACTCAAATATGGCGTGACGCGGGATTATGTCATGGGACTCACCGTTGTCCTGGCAGATGGCACGCTGACGACTTTAGGAAATAAGTGTGTCAAAGATGTGGCCGGTTACTCGATGAAGGATGTCTTTATCGGCAGTGAAGGCACGCTGGGCATCATCACGGAGGTGACCCTGAAGCTGGTGCCGAAGCCGCAGGCGCGGAAGACCATGCTGGCGCTCTACGATAGTATGGAGGCGGCGGCGGAGACGATCAGCGCCATCATTGCTGCTAAGATCATTCCTTGCACCTTGGAGTTTCTGGATCGGGTGACAGTGCAGTGCGTGGAGGACTTTGCCAAAATCGGTCTGCCGACGGATGTGGAGGCAGTGGTGCTCATGGAGACCGACGGACATCCTGTGGTGGTGGAGGAAGAGTCCGCCATGATGATGCAGCTGGCTAAGCTCAATGGCGCCCGCGAAGTCCGCGCAGCTGCCGATGAGGCGGAGGCTCTGCGCTTGGCGACAGCACGCCGCAGTGCTTTTTCAGCCCTGGCTCGCCTACGCCCGACGACCATTCTGGAGGATGTGACGGTGCCGCGCACGGAGCTGGCCCATATGGTGAAATTTATCCGTCAGGTGGCAGAGAAGCATCGGCTGCAAGTCGGCACCTTTGGGCATCTGGGAGATGGCAATCTGCACCCCACATTCCTAACCGATGAACGTGATACCGAAGAGATGCACAGAGTCGAAGAAGCGCTGGAGGACATCGTCAATGAAACCATTCGTCTGGGAGGCACAGTCACGGGCGAGCACGGAGTTGGGCTGGCCAAGAAAGCCTTTGTTAAGCGTCAACTCGGCGAGGCTAGTTACGAACTCATGCGCAGCATCAAGCGTGCCCTGGATCCTCAGGGCCTGCTGAATCCAGGGAAGATCTTTGATTTGTGATGCCCATCATGATCACCAGCGCAGAAGCAGTCTGCGCGCTCGGCTCGTCCATCCCTGAATGCCTGGACGCCTGGCGTGCTGGGCGATCTGGTTTTAAGTCAGAAGATGGGCGGCTTGTGGGTCGAATCGAAGATCTGGCTGGGATGAGAAGCAGATTCGTAACAGCTGGCTTTTTGCTGCTAGTAGCCGTGGCAATGCCGCCGAGCTGCTCGGGCAAAATGGTGCGCGCCGCCCTGTGAAACGTTTCAGTGCTAGCAATACGATTCACAGCGAGATCGCCGCAGCGGTGAGCATTGAATTAGGCATTCGTGGTCCCTGGCAGATGCTTTCCAGCGGGTGCTCCTCCGGCCTAGATGCACTGGGCATGGCCTGGATGGCTCTGCGTGCTGGCCTGACTCAGCGGGCACTGGTGCTGGCGGTGGACTTACCCCTGCTGCCTGAGCTGATCGCGGCTTTTCAGGAGACACATCTGCTTTCTACCAATGGCGTGAATGATCCTTTGTCAGCACTCACCACTGGCCTGCATCTGGGCGAAGCTGGCGTGGCCGTGACCTTAGAGATCTCAGACGCTGGCCTGGCGGAAATGACGCATTATGCCGCCAACAGTGACGCCTATGATTCACTGATGATTCCTGAAGACGGAGCGCCGCTAGCTGAATTGCTCAGCAGCTTTTCGCGACCAGCGCTCATTTGTCCTCATGCCACGGGTACCCTGAATCACGCCCAGTCCGAGATGCAGGCTCTACGGACGACTTTTGCAGAGGTGCCGCCGTTGCTTTTGCTGAAGCCGTTTACCGGTCACACACTGGGTGCTTGCGGGCTACTGGACATCGCCCTGATTGCCTCAGCACTGCCGAACCTGCCAGGAAACACGCTCGGCTTGACGGGTGTGGGCGCAGGGCCTGTGCACCTCAAGTCAGGTGACGAGATCCTCAAAATCGCCTCTGGCATGGGTGGCCACAATGCGGCGGTGACATTGAGAGTCTGAGAGTCTGATTATTCATGTTTGTGTGATTGACTCAGGCGGCAGCTTCCGTTTGAAGTGTTCGCATCTATGCAAAGAACCACCACACTGCTCCTGACCTGCCTTGCTCTTTTCAGCAAAGCTTCTGCCGAAGTCGCCTACGAATTCGCTCCTGACTTCATCACACCTCCTCCTGGGAAGGAAACCATCGGTGATGGTCATGGTGAAATCGCCGTCGATTCAGCAGGCAATGTTTATGTCAGTGTTCAAGAGGCTAACGCCGGCATCCAAGTGTATGGCAAAGACGGCAAGTTCATCAAAGCTCTTCCACTGCCACCTACCTTGCACGGTTTCGTGATTCGCAAAGTCCCGGCAGGTGAGTTCATCTTTGCCGCGGTTCTGGGTGAATCCAGGGTCATTCAGGCCAAGCTCGATGGTAGCATCGTGATGGAAATCCCCACATCCGCATTCCCTGCCGAGCAGCGTGACTTTGTCACCGTATCGAAAGTGAAAGCTGAAGATACCGGCAAACCAAAGCCACGGACTGACGAGATCGCCTCTGGCGTGAAGCTGGCCGAAACTAAAACGGAGATCACTCTGAAGCTGGCGGACGGCACTGAAAAAGTGATCGCCAAAGAACCTGGTGTGCGCGCAGGTGGTGGTGGATTGAAGCTGACCAACTGCGATGTCGCTGCCAATGGTGATATCTATGTCGTCGATGGCTACGGCAAGAGCTGGATCTTCGTCTTTGATAGCACGGGCAAATTCAAATCTGTGTTCGGTGGTCCAGGCGAGCCACTGAAGCTCTCCAATGCTCATAAAATCTTTGTTGATAACCGTTTTGAGCCTGCCCGCCTCATGATCTGTGACCGTGGTCACAAGCGCATGATTCATGCTACCCTGGATGGTGCTCTGATTGGTGAGATCGCCACCGACATGCGTAATCCAAGCTCAGCCAGCTTCCACGGTGAGCTCATGTGCGTGGCCGAGATCGCGGGTAATGTCAGTGTCTGGGATAAAGCAGGCAAACGTGTCGCTGATCTCGGCACAAGCCCAAAGCCTACAAACACGCCTGGCATCGCCCCAAAAGACTGGCAGTCCGGCATCGTGACCAGCCCGCATGGCATCACTTTTGACAATGACGGCAACATTCTGGAAACCGAATGGAACAAATGGGGTCGTGTGCTGCGCTGGAATCGCAAATAATGCGGCTAACTCCAATCAAGATTCAAGCAGCAGGGGGAACGAGGTCGTTCCCCCTGTTTGCTTTCGGTTTGCAGTCGCTGCTGTTTTTTTTGCTGTCAGCGACTGCGTCAGGGCATGGCAACGAGTTCATCAGTGCCCGCTTGGAGTTGCTTGATGGCGGCTCATTGATTCAGCTGAAAATCACGGCTGAATATGGCAGTAACCCCATGATCCCAGATCGCGCCATGGCTAGTCGCGCTGTCCAGGATGTGCTGCGTTTGGTGCATCATGGGCAGGCACGCAGCCTTGCTGATCTGGCTCCATTGACTATCGAGCAGACGACAGAGGCGGAAGGCACGCTGCCGACATCCATCACTCATGCCGATGATGGTCTGGATCATCAGTTCATGATCGCGTGCTGGCGCTGGGTCCCCGACACCTCGGAGATCAGTTTTAGCGTCCCCAACGGCAGCCTGCATGATGTGCTGCTATGGCGGCAGCTTCCCGATGCACAGACTCAATCCATCCTCCTGCTGGGGGGTGACAGCTCAAAGCCAATCTCTGTTAAGCCTCCGCAAGCTCATGTTCGATTGTTGGTTATCGGCTTGGTTGGCGCTCTGTTCGTGTACGGTTTTCACAGGATCACTGCGGGCAAGTTGGTCAGGAGTGCTGGCGTGAAGTAAGGTTTTTTGAACATGAAAAACCCCAGGCTAAACGGGCTAGACTGGGGTTTTGATAGAGGGCTCTCAGCGTAGCTCAATAATTACGCTTTCCAGCCGTCGCGGTAGGCGGGGCGGGAGACGTATTTGTTGGGGGCTTCAGCATTGCTGACTTTCATGCCTTGCTTGTCCCATTGCACACTTTGCTGAGCGCGCACGGCGAGGTTACCCAG
>JAPLUM010000740.1 GCA_026397605.1 Verrucomicrobiota bacterium
CCCGTGCAAACTGCATGCGATTCATGCCAATGCGCAGATTCTTTCTCATTTCAAAATGCAGATGCACCGCATACATGCCGAAATTACCGCCCATGGTGCCGATGAGCTGGCCTTTTTCTACCACTTGCCCGACTTTGGCGATGCGCTGATGCAAGTGGCCATATTGGCTATCTACCATGGCTATCTTGCCAGTTTCATCTCGATAAGCGTGCCTGATGACAATGCAGTGGCCCCAGCCACCACCAATGTTCTGTGAAATCATCACCACGCCCCTAGCGGTCGAATAAATGGGAGCTCCCAAATCTGAATCGCCACCACCGCGGCCATTCCAATCTTCTCCGAGATGCCCATTCGGCCAATAGCCACGAAAGACATAATACCCTTCACCATTAGGCTTCCCAACAGGATAATCAAAACCATCCGCTAACTGACAGCGAATGGTAGCGTCCGCCGCTACTGAAGCACCACTCATTAAGACGAGCATTAAGATAGCAAGTGACTTAACTGAGTGCATAAGAATGAGTTATGGGTCTGCTAAGCAGTCCTAAACAGCGGGAAACACGGTCCAAAGACCGTCGAAAGACTGAATTACGGATTTTTTACCGGCTCAGCAGGTGCCTTCGGAGCGTCGGCAGCTGGAGTGGCAGGTGCCGGTGCGGCTGGAACTACTGCGGCTGGTTTTGGAGCGGCCTCTGGAGCTGGCTTCACTTCTACCGGAGTTTTCAATTCAGGTGCTTTAGGAGCTTCGGCTGGCTTGGCGGCGTCTTTGGCAACATCAACTGGCTTTACTCCTGCAGCAGGTTTGGCGGCGTCTGCTGGCTTAGCGACATCAGTAGGAGCGGCTGGCGTCTTGGCGGCATCACCTGCTTTTGCTGCTTCAGGGGCTGCTGGTGCTGGGGTCACGACTGGGGCCGCAGGTGCCTCAGCAGGCGGTGCGGAGAAAACTTCTTTCTTCTGGCCCGCTTGCTTGCGACTGGTCAGAACGGCCAGCGAGATCGTGAGCACGAACAGTGTCAATGCCAGATAAACAGTGCCTTTTTGCAGAACATTCGTTGTTTGCGCACCCACAAGCTGGGTCATGGCGCCATCACCAAAGGACGCGCCTAGGCCCTCCTGCCGCGGGCGCTGCATGAGAACGATGAGAATCATAAGGATGCAGACGATAACTTCGACTACGGTGAGAATGCCAATCAGAATGTCCATAAGGGGGAGCGAATATGCGAGGTACCTTGCCTTTGGCAAGTAGCTTCTCACTCCTTCAGCTTTATCATTTCCAGCGCCTTGCTGAAAATCACTAAAATCTTATGATTATCATGACGATCATGTGTACTCACCTCGAATTCAAAGACATTCGCCAATTCAAACGCTAAAAACCTCGCTGGATAAAGCTTTTTGGGCCCAAAGGGTGTGATTGCTTTTTCTGTCTAGACCTGTCATTTCAGTGGGAGTGATGAATAACTCTGCCTTTGCTGAACACGCCGTGACGGAAGCTCTCTTCGATGCGCTGCCGGATGTGGTCTATTTCATCAAGGACAAGCTGGGCAGTTATGTACGCGTGAATCAGACGCTGGCAGACCGCTGTGCGGATGGGGATAAGGCGAAGCTAATCGGCAAACGGCCGACTGAGGTGTATCCGGCGACGCTAGCGGTGAGCTATGCACGGCAGGATGAATTAGTGCTGCGCACGGGCAAACGGGTGGATCAGCAGCTGGAACTACACATCTATCCAGGTGGCAAAACGGGCTGGTGTCTAACGACGAAGCATGCGCTGCGGGACTCAAAAGGCCAGATCGTAGGCGTGACCGGGATCTCTCGCGACCTGAATGCACCCAGCGATAAGGCCAGTGGCTTTGCGGAACTAGCAGCAGCACTCAGATACATGCAGCGGCATTTCGCTGAGAGCATCCGCATCGAGGAACTCGCCACAAAAGCAGGGCTAAGTGTCTATCAGTTTGAGCAGCGGGTGCAGCGTCTGTTTCAAATGAGCCCCATGCAACTGCTGCACAAACTACGCCTGGATGAGGCGACGCGGCGACTGCAGGAAACGGATCAATCTTTGGCCGATATCGCCATAGAGACAGGCTGGTGCGATCAGAGTGCCTTCACTCGACACTTCAGTCGCTATGCGGGCATGTCTCCAGGAAAGTTTCGTTCTTTAGGCCAAGGGAAGTAAGCTGACACGTTTTTTCGCCCTTGCGCGGGCTGCCTGAATCAGGAATACCTGAGAGCTGACATTCCCTGATGTCTGCAGGTCGGGTTCCCGACTGGATGACAACTTTTGTATGAACGACTTCCTGACACACCTTACCATCCTGATAGCGTCTGCGGCTGAGCAGCCTTCAGCATCTGCTTTGACGCGCCTGCATGATTTCCTGGCCATCGGTGGCTATGTGATGTTTTTCATTGTGCTCTGCTCCTTCCTCGCAGTGACGGTGATGATCTCCGCCTGGCTGCGCCTGCGGGAAAATCTGGTATTGCCGGCGAGTGTGGCTAGCCAGCTGAGATCGCTGCCCAATTATGCAGCCAAGGGGGACATCAAGCCACTGCAAGAGTTCCTCGAAAGAGACGGCTCCCTGCTGGCAAAGCTAGGGGCTCTGGCGATCAGCGGTACGTTTTCCTCACGCCAGGAGTGTGTTGATACTCTAACGGCGCGCGCCAAAGAGGAACTGCATCACTTGGAGCGTGGCATTCCTCTGCTGGAGGTGATGGTGACTGTGGCTCCACTCCTGGGTCTGCTAGGCACGACGGCAGGTCTAGTCGGCATGTTCTCTGCCTTCGGTAGCGCTGAGGGCCCGGACACAGCAGCGGTGGCCATGGAGATCGGGGTGGCGCTCCGCTGCACCATCGCGGGTCTTTTTGTGGCCGTGCCATCGGTGGTGGCGCACACGTATTTTGTCAGACGGCTAGACAGCGTGGCCGTGCGCTTGGAGTCGATCTTGCATGAGACGATCCAGACTTTCTTTGCCCACTTCGAGGTGCAGCGTCCCTCGTCATCCGACCGTAACTGATGCACCTGAATCTCCGTCCAAAAAGACGCCCTGTGCCGGCAATTCCCATCGTGTCGCTGATCGACATCATGGTGATCTTGCTGATCTTTTTCATCGCTACGACGACCTTCCGTGAGAAAAAGGTGCAGATGAAGATCAATCTGCCAGCGTCCAAGTCCATGGGCGAAGCGGAATCCAAGCCGGAAGTGCGAAAGGCCATCACGCTGACAAAAACGAAGGAACTGTTTCTGGATGGCAATCCGGTGGAGATCGAAAAGCTGGCAGAATCTCTCACGAAAATGAAGGAAGCCAATCCAGGCGTGAAGCTGGAACTTGAGGCCGATACAGAGATCGCACTCGGCACGCTCATGAAGGTCTGGGATGGCCTGAGAGCTGCTGGTTTCTCCATCAATGACGTGCCCGCGCGTATCCAGCGCACTGAAGGCAAATAAACTCTCTTTCCTATGGTCCTCAAAATCGTACGCTACCCCACCCCAGTCCTGCGCGCCAAATGCCGCGAGATCCCTGAAGTCACCCCAACCATCCGCAAGCTGGCGGTGGATATGATCGAGACAATGCATGCCGCCAATGGCGTAGGTCTGGCAGCTCCGCAGGTGGCCATTGATCAACAGATCGCCGTGATTGATGTTTCCCATAATCCACAATGCCTGACCTTTTTGCGCATCAATGGTGAACGGGTGGACATGGTCAAACACATGCCCATCGTGTTTATGAACCCAGTGTTAGACCTGGGAAAATCAAAGGCTGTGGATGAAGAGGGTTGCCTCAGCTTCCCACGCCTGCGTGGCGACATCCGCCGCAGTGAAGAGATCAAAGTCACCTTCCAGACCCTGGATGGTGAAACTCAGACCTGGGAGTGTGATGGCCTACTGGCACGTGCTTTTCAGCATGAGATTGATCACCTGAATGGCATCCTCTTTATTGATCGCCTTTCGGCGGTGGGTAAAGTCAGCCTGAAACGCAAACTGGCCCGTCTCATGGAAGAGTGGGAAGAAGATGGAGATGCTGTTAGTGAATAAACCCCTGCTGTGAGCTCGATCAATCCACCGCATCCGCTCCTACCAGAGATCGACCGTCTCTATCAGGCGGAGGAGGTGAACACGTTTGGCAAAGATCGCGGCGCTGGGTTTTATGAGATCTGTCATCAGTATGCCCAGACTCTCTGGGTCATGGGTTTCCCAGCCAAGTGCATCCTGCTGCTCAACCGCGCTCTCTCCTGCACTCTGCCTGAGACCGATCCAATGCTAAAGCGCTGGCCCCTGCCCTACCAGGCGGTGGCTTGGCTGCTCATTCATCGACCAGAGGATCAGTTCATCGGCAATCCACGCCGGCACTGGCAACATCTGGCTACGCGAATGGTGGAGCCAAACAAAGAGCTGCGCACTTGGCGCGCCTGGGCCTGCTGGTATCTGGCCAAAGAGATTTTGCCCGTTAGCGAGTATCCGCCAGATCTGAAGCAGATCCGTGAGGAGTCTGTGATCGAGCCCACACACGCGGAGATCGCAGCGCAGTTAAAACAACTCTCACCGGCTGACGATGTGGTACGCTGGCAGGCTGCGCTAGATTGGAGCCGAGCACAGCTAGGGCATGTGGTGACACAGCAACTTGAAATAAGAATACGGCGCATTGCAGCAGATGAACTACCCATGGTGCAGAAGTTAGGTCACCGGATCTGGGAGCAGTGCTATCCTGGCATCATCTCCGAGCGGCAGATCGACTATATGCTCTCCATCTGGTATCAGCCAGCAGCCATGGCACGTGAGATGGAGGTGCGTGGCGTCTGGTATGCGCTGATCGAAGTGGCCGACTATGGCTCCGTTGGATATGTTTCCTTTGAGCAGTATCCCGGCACGGACCTCTGTTTCATCAATAAGCTCTATCTCCTGGCTGAAATGAACGGGCGCGGCCTTGGGGCGCTAACGCTAGAATGGACCGCTAGTCGAGCCCGTGAAATGGGCTGCAAGCGCCTGCAGCTACGAGTGAATAAAGCCAATGCACCTGCCATCCGCGCTTATCTGCGTGCTGGATTTGTCTTTTTAGAAGATGTCTGCTCTGACATTGGCAGCGGTTTTTTCATGGACGACTTTCTCATGGAGAAGGTGATCTGATTTCGGCTTCTGCTGGAAGGTCTGTCAGACTGCAGACGTTAAGTCGGACTCCAATCATGAAACATCTCTGCCTCACACTGCTCGCCGCTACCTGCCTCCATGCTGAACTCACGACGGAACAGCAGCAGGTGCCGGTGGAGGTTTTACCCACAGACGCCTCTTTGGCCAAGATTGTCCTCATCGCAGGTAGCACGAGCAATAAGCCCGGGCAGCACGAGTATTTTGCGGGTTGCGCTCTGATGATGGATTGGCTGAAAAAAGTGCCCGGCCTGGCCCCAGTCCTCGTGGCGGATGGATGGCCTAAAAATGAGGCTATTCTAAACGGAGCCAAAGTCGTTCTGCTGTTCCTCGATGGCGGTGAAAAACTTTCTTTTCTAGAGCCGACACGCTGGGCGCGGATGCAATCACTGGCTGATGCAGGGACAGGCTTTGTCGTGCTGCATCAGGGCATCGACTGCTCAGCGGATAAAGCGGCGACTTTCAAAGAGTGGTTCGGCGCCGCATTTCAGTCTGACATCGGCTGCCGTGGTCACTGGGACGTGAAATTTGAGATGGTGCCCACCCATGAGATCAGCCGCGGCATGCGGCCTTTCGAGTTACTCAAAGATGGCTGGCTCTACAATCTGCACTTTGCCGAAAAAGGCGTCACCCCGGTGCTCAGCTGTCCCATGCCAGATAGCAGCAGGAAGACTGCCGATGCCAAAGCCAACACAGGCCGCGCAGAGACAGTTGCCTGGTCCTACGAGCGGACGAACGGTGGTCGCAGCTTTGGCTTTACTGGCTGTGACCTTCATGCCAACTGGGCAGACGCAAATCAGCGCTTGCTCGTACTAAACGGCATTTTGTGGACCGCTAAAATAGAAGTGCCAGCCTCTGGGCTCACAAGTGAAGTCACGCCTGAGGCCTTGAAAAGCAACTGGGACAGGAAGGTTTTTCTCAAAAAAGCCAGCAGCGCAAAATAATCCCAAATGGAATCAAATGACCGGGCAGTGCTCTTCAGCGAGCGCTTGCTTATCCACATAAGTTGATAATTTCCATAATTTAAACTAGCGCCAGCATTGGCACGGTGTATTATTATGGTAATTATGTTAAATTATAGTAATCCGAAAACGCGCCCGTTTTGGCTTCTAGGCTTTTTCTGCCTAGTCTTGGCGGTTCTTGTGGGCTCGTGGCTTTTTAACGACGCCCAGAATCTCGTCGAAAACGATTCAAAATCAGGATTTCATGTTTTCCAGGCAAGAACGCATCTCCCAGCCGCCTTGAAGCCGAAGGCATCCACTCCAATGCTCTCACCCGAACAGGAACTGACGGCGACGGGAAAGGTGACGCTACCAGAGGCCAATGGTCGGAATAAACGGTATCACCTTGCTTTGGACGAAATTTTTGATCGCGGGCAAGGCAGCAAAGGAGCCAGAGTCATGCCAGCTTTACCAACAGCCCAGGCATTGTTGGATTACGCGGCTACCGAGTCCAAAAAAGCAGGTGTTTGGCCCGCACTTATTCTTTATCCTGAATCCGGCCCGAAAACACCAGGGACTCGCCGCATTCTGACTGGGCGACTCTTGATAGAACTGCATGGTGCGGAGCAACCAACGCCAGATTTAAGCCGGTACGGAATGAAAGTGTTAGACCGTCCCAGCTACTCGCTCGCTCACTTGGTGACAGAAAGTCAGACAGGGAATCCGATTGAGGCTTTGGATGCGTTGTGGGAACTTAAAAAGGACTCAAAGATTGCATCTGTATCTCCTTTATTAGGCCGTCATGTTGTGCCCCTTGCTGCTCCCGATGACCCACTTTTCAGCAGTCAATGGCATCTCCAAAACAGCGGTCAAGGAAAAGGGAAAATCGGGATCGACATCGGGGTGGTGAACCAATGGAATTTTAATGAGAACAAGGGCCTGGGCGCGGGCATCCGCATCGCAGTGGTCGACGATGGATTACAACTCCATCATCCTGACTTATGGCAAAACATTGATTCCAATCCATACAATCATTTCGATTGGGCATCTAAAGATAACAAAAGACTCCCACTCAACGGCGCTTTCTTTTGGTTTAATTTGAATCCAAATCCGAATCCTATCATCGAATTAGAAGACTTTCATGGGACCGCAGTTGGCGGTGTTATTGCAGCTAGTGGGAACAATGGCATCGGTTTAACGGGTGTCGCACCAAGAGCAACGTTGCTTGGCCATCGATTCCTCGATCCTTCAGTTTCTGCTGATGATGCCACAGTCGCAGAGGTCGTAAGCCGTGGCAATAAATCACTGGATATTACAAGCCTCGTCGTCCCTCCTGCTCCTATTGGCATACCAGTTCCTGTTGGCCCTCCAGCGCCTGTTGTAGACTATACGCTAGACGCCATTGATGTGAAAAACAATAGTTGGGGTTTCGGAGGTTATTTGGCAGGCACGGCAGACGTGGGGCCTTTATTCCAAGCGGCCATGAAAGCAGGCGCGCAAGTGGGGCGTGATGGCCGTGGTGTGATTTCAGTCTGGGCAGCTGGTAATGGCCGACGTTATCACTATCAAGGCAATAAAAATGGTTTAGCCAATGACATCCACGCGGTAGCTGTGGGTGCTTTAACGAATGCAGGGGTGCTTTCGGATTACTCGGAAACAGGTGCCCATTTGTGTGTTGTCGCTCCGTCAAATGGAGGCACTCTGGGCATGGCTACCACGGATGTTGCTGGCACTGTCGGATACAATCCTGATCCAAAAATCCCAGACATCGAAGAAGAAGACTACAGCTATACTGGACGGTTTGGCGGAACCTCTTCTGCGGCACCCGTTGTCTCAGGTGTTGTGGCTCTGATGCTGGAAGCTCGGCCTGAATTAACTTGGCGTGATGTGAAGGAAATCCTCATCCGCTCAGCTCTAAAAATTGATCCCAGATCAAGCTCATGGACCACTCATAAAATAGCTGACAACACTGGACTGCCACCTCTGAAGCACAGTAACCTTTACGGCGGTGGGCTGGTGCAAGCTCAAGCCGCGGTGACAATGGCCAAAAACTGGGTCCTACTCGGTCCGCAGCTCAATTTTTCTGAAAAAATCACCCCAGGAACCTCTGTGAATTTCGAGGGAAATCCAACCAAGAATATCAAGCCAGCTGCGGCCTCTGTCATCCCTTTAAGCACAACAATTCCATCCCCAGTACGCCCCGATGCCAAGCAAACAAAAGGCAAAACTCAACGCTGGACCCTTGATCTAACGAAATTACCCTCCATGAGGCTGGAACACGTCACCCTGAAGCTGAGTATCACTCATGCTTATCGGGGAGATCTGGCGATCAATTTACGGAGCCCGAGTGGTGTTGTTAGCAGTTTGGCGACAGGTACAATATATGATGCTGGCGCTGACTATGATAATTTCACCTTTAGTTCATTGCGGCACTGGGGTGAACGAGCGCAGGGTTTGTGGACCTTAGAGATTACGGACACAAACCCACTAGATGATGGCGTTCTCAATACGGCCACACTGAGCGTCTATGGCGCAGCTGCACCGGGTCCATCGATCACAGCTTTTCGACCAAACGAAATCTTGCCTGAAGGCGATCCGATCAGTCTTTCAGTCACCTCGACAGGCCCGCCAGACACTCTGCTCAGCTGGCGTAAAAACGGCGTGGTCATTGCAAAACAGACCACTAACACGCTACCAAATATTGGCCTGAAGCTAACAGATGCTGCGACCTACCAGCATACCGCTACCAGCCAGTGGGGCAACGCAACCGCCACCATTAATGTGGGAATCCTGAGGCGAACAGTGGCACCACAAGTCGTCAATGAGGGAGCTACGACCACTTTCCGTGCCACTGCTGCTGGCCCTGGATTGTCGTATCTTTGGCATCGCGGCAATGTCCCGCTGGTGGACAATGGCCGAGTGACAGGTGTAACGACGCCCATCCTCACTCTGCGTGATATTCGCGCCACCGATGAAGCCACCTACACCTGTCGTATTTTAGTAGGTAGTGGCACGTTTTACCCGGTATCCCTCCATACGCTACCCGCTCAGATCACGATACGGCGTCGGCCTTCAGTACAACCAGGCCTATTCAGTGTGCCAACCATCATCGGAGATGCGAGTCCACGTCAGCTCTTGGCTGATAATGAAGTGAGGCGCTGGACGGTGACCGGACTGCCAAGTGGTATGACATACAATCCACTAACCGGACTGATCACTGGTGCACCTAGCCAACCCGGCACTTATTTCATCACGGTGACTGCGACCAACGCCATTGGCACCAGCGCTCCCATCACTTTTGCCTGGGAAGTACAACCCTTTCCAGCTTCTGTTGTCGGCACCTATCATGGGCTTATGGATCGCCATCCGCTCTACAATGGTGACTTTGGCGGAGCCCTGACGATCACGACTCTGCCTACGGGTAGTTTTACTGGCAGCCTGAATCGTGGCATGCATCAGCACAGTTTTAGCGGCACTCTAAGCATGGGCGTTGATCGCAGTACGGTAAAGGGCGAGGTCAGCTTGACCCGCCGTGCACCCTTTGGACCTTTAGCCTTCAGATTCACACTCTCGACCTCGGACAATCGCCTCACTGGCACGGTGCAAGATCCAACCCTAAGTCCTCCTCAAGTTGCCAACATCACCGGGCTGCGTGCAGTGGGTGCTGCTGACTTATCCTCCAGTTTGCTGAATAGCCGCTGGAACACCAGTTATGAGTTACCTCTGCCACTGGTTGGCAATTTCACCTTCCCGCAGGGTGCCGGCTGGGGTAGCCAGGTCGTGAGTTCGACCGGTTCAGCCAATTGGGCGGGCCGTCTTGCCGATGGAACAGTCGTGACCGCTAGCAGTGGGGTCGCCGCTGGAGGAGAAACGCGGCTCCACGCCATGCTTTACGGTTTCAGCGGATCTATTCAAGGTTGGCAGACTTTGAATCCTTTATCGGGTTTGAGTAATGGCACCTTTTCCTGGTTTAAAATGCCTGTGATCTCAGCTAACTACATCGGTGGATTTGCTCAGCACGACCTAATCGGAACCGGTGGCCGCTATACAACACCCATCGCCAATCAGCCACTCTTTGGCATCCCCATCGTTGCAGACAATGCACGTTTTATCTTCACTCAAGGCGGCCTTTCTGCGCCCTTCCAACAGATATTCACTCTTAGCTCGCAGCATTCCATCCTGATGCCTGGCGGCAGCTCAAACCTTCATCAAATCCAAGCCAGCCTAGAGCTCAATACTGGCGTCATTCTTGGCTCAGGTGCTGCCATCGATATCGACCCTGCACAGCCAAGTCTAAATCGTCAGCGGGCTGGCAGTTTCTCCGCCCTACTCAATCCGTTTTCAGAAACTGCAGTGGGACACTTTTTACTGCCTGCCTCCAATGATATGGGCGCTCCGATCCTGTCTGGAAAAGTCGTTGGTGAGCAGAACTCAAACTCTGCCCAATAGACTAAGGTCCCATTTTTGCCACTTGTGGAAAACGGCAATATCACGGAATGATTGACTATTAATTCATGTCTGACATCGCCCCCCAACTAAGTCCCATCGAAGCCCGCATCGTTGGCTGCCTGATTGAAAAAGAAATCACGCTGCCAGACTATTACCCGCTTACTCTAAATTCACTCACCGCAGCGTGTAATCAGACCACCAATCGTGATCCAATCATGACACTGGACGAGTCAACCGTCCTGCGCACCACCGAAGCGCTAAAGACAAGAGGTTGGGTTTTCCAAGTCACTGTTGTCGGTGGACGCGTGAATAAATTCCGCCATAACATTCGCACGAAGTTTGTCGGACTGGAAAAGCCCACCATCTGCCTGCTCAGCGTGCTCCTTCTGCGTGGTGAACAGACCCTGGGCGAGCTACGTCAGCGCACCGAGAGGCTCTGTGCCTTTCCCGACCTAGACAGCGTGGAGGCCGAGCTCATGAAACTGGTGACTTACAGTGAAGGCCCCATCGTCGCCTGTCTGCCCGCAGGTCCTGGACGCCGCGTCGCACAATGGGCACAGCTTTTGACGGGTGAACCCAGCGGCTTAGCACCAGTGCAGGAAATCATCCACACCGCCCCTTTAGCAGCAGTAATACCTGCTGCAGCTGAGGATCAGGCCTGGAAACAACGCATGGAGATGGAGATCGAAATCCTCAAAGCCCAGCTCAGTCGCCTCAAAGTGAAATTAGGTGTTGAGGACTAGTCAGTGTTTTAAAGCTTTGCCACAGGTCTGATCCGTGATCTTGCGGACTCGACTTGGCTCTTTAATCTTCTGATCCTATGCTCAAATTGTCCCCAGCCACATTGCTACTCCTGCTTCTATTAGGGGGATCAGGCTTGGGCTGGTGGATGAATCAAAACAAGGTCGTCCTGCCTGAGGGCAAGCTCGAACCCGAAGATCTGGGCAAGCAAATCGTGCTGCTCGAAGGCCAAGTAGAATACTTGCAGGGACAAGTCGGTGCACTGCAAGAGGAGAACGCCCAGCTCCTGCAAAAGCTGGGTACTCTGGGGATGAAAGGCGTGGCCCAAACAACACCTGCCATGCCAACAGATGATCCGCCCGACTTTGTGGGCATGGGCCTGGACATGATGAAATTCCGTCAACTCAAAGCCCTGCCGATTCCCACGACCGGTGCCAGTCAGGCCGATATTGAAAAGGCCATCCTACTGTGGCTGCGCAAGCAACAACCAAGGGATGAAGCACCACGATTTGCTCTGGCTCTAACGGCACTGGGCTGGATCGACAAACCGATTGATCCTCTCCCCCTCCGTGCAGCCATGTTAGCGCGTCAGCTGGGTGGCTGGTACAGTGCGGAATCAGGCACTCTGCTCATATCCGACGACAAGCCAGCGCCAGGACTGCCTGCGCCGGACCGCCCGCTAGCTCTAGCCTTCGGGCAGCTTTTGCGTGAGTATGGCAGCACCCTGTTTCCTGAAGGGATCAAGCAAACACTCACCACAGACGAGCGCCTAGCACGCGAATCTCTCATCGCTGGCGATGCCACGCTGACGCGCTTTTTGTTTAGCATTCAGAATCCTATCCCACAAAGCAGCAATGATCTGCCAGCGGATGATCCTGATCATCCGCTCAATCAGGTTCCCATGCCAGTGTATCTGAAGGAACTGGGCCTGTTCCCTTTCAGTCGCGGCTTTGAGTTTAGCCAGTCTCTGCACAGCGCGGGTAACTTTGCTCAACTCAACGCCGCCTACTCTAGCCCGCCGACAGCTTGCGCAGAAGTGATCGAGCCTGAACGATTCCTGGATGCCAACCGCCTGCCGCCAGCACCTGTGGAAATGCCAACGCTCGAGATCGATAAGACGGAACCCTATTGGGATGATCGGCTGGGCCGTTTCGCCACCTTCACGGCACTACGCACTTACAATAGCGACGAAGAAGCTGGCCAAG
>JAPLUM010000103.1:0-575 GCA_026397605.1 Verrucomicrobiota bacterium
TGAGGTCATGGATGCCCCAGTTAAAATGAATGACATCCCACTTGCCGCCGCCGAGCCATTTTTCGATGTTCTTGAGGCCATTGGATGTTGGTCCGCCGTTTTGCGGGATGCGGTGGACGTTGGCCTTTCCCTCAAGGGCTCGGCGCACAGGCAGGGTATAACCCATGGAAATGCTGTCACCAATGATCAACACACGTGGCAGCCCCGCGACATCTGCGATGGGTTTCAGGACAGGACTGACCTCGCGCTTGGACGTTTGTGGCTTGGTTTCTCCATGCAGCGACAGTGAAAAAAGCAGAGAAAGGAGGAGTAGAAGTGATTTGGAAGGGCTCATGAGGTGCCCTATCAACGCGAATTCCGCTCTGCCATTGCAACTCTGTTTAAAATCAACTTGCGATTAGTCCTAGACGACGGCAGTGTCTTGTCCGCTCATTTACCCGAGCGGAAACGGACAGATGCCAGAGTGGTCGATCGGGCTCGCCTGGAAAGCGTGTGAACAGTAAAATGTTCCGAGGGTTCGAATCCCTCTCTGTCCGCCACTTCACCCTGTGGCAGCGTTGACGAGATGACCATGG
>JAPLUM010000103.1:623-3030 GCA_026397605.1 Verrucomicrobiota bacterium
TTGTTGGTCTGTCTGAATGAGCTTATGCTCCTTTATGAATGTTACCTTTGAGCATCTTGCCGGACTGAGTGCCCGCGTGGATGACATCGCCTATGACCCGACGCGGCCTGCACCTCCAGATCGTCCGCATCCTTTTGTCTATCACGTCTCTATCTTCAATGGATCTGATCAGACTGTGAGTATCTTTGGCCGCAAATGGATCGTGCGTGATACGGATGGTGATACGCTGGTGGTGGAAGGTGATGGCGTGGTCGGTCAGTTCCCGAAGCTGGAGCCAGGGCAGACGTTTAGCTACAATAGCTATCATGTGATCAAAGCTGAAAGCACGGCCACAGGCACCTTCTTTGGCACGACTCAAAAAGGTCAGCCCGTGTGTGTGAAGATCCCGCGCTTCGAAATGCATCCACCGATGCTGGCCTAATCATGACCTGCAATCGGTCAGGGCTCGTGTCTTTAAAACAAGAAACCCTCTGACTTATTCAGCCAGAGGGTTCATTGGGATCCAGCAACCAACAACAGTGAGGATCTTGGCACGAAAGTTTGTAGCTCAAGGAGCTGCAATATCGCGGCCCTTCCGAGATACAGCTCGGTCAGGCATCGACAGACTAAAAAGTTTTGTCGTCAGAGTCAACTCGCGGGCTGATATTTTGCAAAAACAGGTGATTTTATCATTTTTGATACGCACATTTGGTGAAAAAGTCTGATAATTTTAGAAGAAAGCGGCTTGACAGGACTGTGCAGAAGTGACTGTTCATGTGAGTAAGTGTAGTAACTAAGGGAGCAAAAGGGCATTTATGAAGCAGGTTTCTCGACGAAAGATGGCGTTTAGGGGCTTCGTTTTACTCCCACACTTGATGCGCATCATGCAATCCGTGACTTAACAATAGCCTGATAAAGGGATTGAAGAAGTTCACACCTGCACGGACGTTGAGAGTCCACCCCTCGACCTATCTTTTACTTCATGGAATCCTTTATCTCTATGCGCTGTGCTGCAGGAATGGCGCTCGCGCTCTTTGCTGGCAGTCACTCTCTCCAAGCCAACGACTGGACCAACTGGCGCGGGCCTTTGCAAAACGGTGTCAGTCTAGAACACTACACGGGAGCTGGAAAACTGGCGGACGCACCCGCCTGGACTTACGATGCACGCAGCCGCGGCACGCCTGTGGTGATGGATGGGAAAGTGGTGCTCTGGGGATACCGCGGTGAGACGACGGATCTGATCGAGATTCTTACTGTGCTGGATGCCAAGACGGGCGCTAAACTTTGGGAGGTGGAGATCGCCGATTATCTCTCGGACTCTATCTATAATAGGTACTCCATCGGATCTCCCACCGTGGATCCTGAGACGAAGCGTATCTATTTAGTGAGCAATGCGGGCCGCTTTGTCTGCTATGAATTGGATGGCAAGAAGGTCTTTGAGATTCCCATGATGGAAGATCTCGGTCGCATGACTTTCCCGAATTCCCGCGTGGGTAGTCCGGTGATCGAGGGAGATCTGGTGATCGTACACTTCATCTTTTCAAACTGGGGCGCTGACGGTCCTGCTGCTGATCGCGTGTACGGCTTTGATAAAAAAACCGGTGAGCTTGTCTGGTGGTCTCTGCCAGGTGTGAGCCCTCCTGTGGACAGTTCTTTCTCCACCCCAGTGCTGGAAACGCGTGATGGCAAACGTGTGATGTACTTCACCACTGGTTGCGGAAATCTTGTCTGCGTGAATGCACGTAGCGGTAAGCCTTATTGGAGAATTCCCCTTTGCAAAAACGGCATGAATCCAAGTGTGATCCTGCACAAAGGAAACGTGATCGCCATTCACGGAGATGAAAATGTGGATAGCTCGGAGAAAGGTCGTATGTCAGCCATCAAGCTGCCAGAGAAACTCGTGGCAGCTGCACCTGGAGCTGAGACAACCGTTCTTGAGCCAAGCGTCGAGGCTTGGCGGAATCCAATTGGTGCCACAAGCAGCTCACCAGTGCTCGTCGGCGATACGCTTTATCAACTGACCGATGGTGGCGAGCTCTATGCCATCGATGCCAATACGGGGACTGATCTCTGGAAGAAGAAACTGAGCAATGCCAATCTACATTCCTCTCCCCTCTATGTCGATGGACTGCTCTATTGCCCGATGATGGAAGGCAAACTGGTGGTAGTGAAGCCAGGTGAAAAGGACTGCGAAATTGTCCAAGAGATCAAGCTTGATGGCCAATGCCTGGGCGCTCCCACCGTGTGTGATGGCATCCTGTATGTGACGACCACTGAGAAGTTTTATAGCTTCCCGATTCCTAATGGTGGTATCAAAACAGACGCCGCTCCAGTGGTGGATGTGCCTGCTGCTGGGAAAGCCGTTGCTCTGCAAATCATCCCTGCTGAGACAGTCATCATGCGCGGCAACAAACAAGCCTTCCGCATC
>JAPLUM010000669.1 GCA_026397605.1 Verrucomicrobiota bacterium
AGGAGGAGTGAAGTTGACGGTTCGGTTGGAACCCGAGGTACCATTGGCAATCAGCGTGTTGGTGGCGACTTGCTCGCCACTGTCCGTGAGCACACCGTTGTTATTGAAGTCGATCCACACATTGAGATAAGCGCTGGAACCTGAGACATTGGTGACATTGGCCGTGAGGGAACTGGCGATGCCAGCCGTTGCCGTGGTAGGCAGGGTCACGCCATCTTCATCATCTGTTCCAGTGGTATCATCTGCCGTCGCCCCAGCATTCGGCGTAACCGCGCCTTCGACATCTACCGTAGTGCCAAGGCGGATGTTAGTATTGACGATGCTGCTTGTTGTCGTGGTGGCGGCACCGGAGCCATTCCAGTCGCCGAAGTCGGTGGTGGGGCTAGTTACCGTGACCGCATAATCTTCCACCTCGCCCTTAAACGTTGAGGCTCCGCTGAAGGTGGGTGCGGTGGTACCCTCGGTGAGGCGGATGCGCAGATATTTGGTGCCAGCCGTGGTGCCAGCGGGTGGCGTGATGGCGAAGGTGCGGGTGCCGCTGCCGGTCACGGACTGCACAGCCTGCGTTTCACCTGTGTCCAGCACGTCATTGTCCCCGTTCCAGTCCACAAAGACATTGATGCGGGCGGTGCCGTCCACCAGGAAAGCCGTGTTCGGGATAGTGACGGGGATGGCCAGACTCGTGGCGCTGCTGACAAAGAAGGCAGGCATCACGAGATCTTCATCATCCACACCAGTGGTATCATCCAGCGTGGCCGTGCCCGTGGTTGGATTGATGGCTTCAGAGTCTGTGGCATTGCTGCCGATCTGTAGCTCAGTGGCCGCCACTTGGGAGGCAGAGGCAAATAATGGATAGTCACCATAGTCGGAGATACACCCGCTGATCACCATGCCAAAGGCGCGGTCGAAATACGTTTTCCCAGCAGGCGTCCAGTCGATGAGGGGGTCCAGCCAATCAGCCTCTAACACGGGCAGTCCAGAGTTGGCGGGGTTCTCCTGGGTGCCATTGAGACTGATGCCGAAAAAGACTCGGAAACCATGGCTGGCGGATGCTCCACGAGTCGAAAGACTGCCTGCCGGATAGCTGACGAAGATACCGCCTGTTCTTGCCGTCTGATTGGCAGCGTCTGGCCAGAGTAGGCCGGTGCCCTCGGTGTAGTAGGTTCCGCTTTCGAAAACAGGAGTCCAATTGGAGGTCGGATTCGTGACTAGGTAATCCGTTAGTTTGACGTTGGCGCTGCCATTCCAGGCGGAGTCTGACCAATGAACGCTGGGGGCAGAGAAGAGCTTCATACCGACTCCAGCGAGGTTCGAAGTGAGAGAGATGACCCGTGTCGGAGTATCCCTCAGAGCAGCCGCTAGCACTGGCGAGAAAGTCGAGTAGCAACTCGGAGAGACGAGGATGGCATCATAGCTGGTCAGCGTGACGGTTAGCTCCGTGCTCGGTGCCCAGGGGTCAAAGAGAGCCAGTGAACTACCCGCTCCTTTCGCGAGCAGTGGGATGACACTGCCAGCGCCCAGCTTCGACTCGATGTATTTCATGAGGCCATGATCAAAGGCTTCAGCGTTCTGCGGTTTGTCAGTGCCACAGATGTAGGCAAACTTGCAACGTGGGGTGGGTGTGGTGAAGCCAAAGTCCACCGTGTTATCCGTGATGCCTCCCGTCGGCTCCGTGGTGTAAGCCAGAGTGATGACGGGGCTGGTCGTCGGGCAGCTGCTGATAGCCTGATAGCCGTTGTCGTCATTGTCGATCTGATTGTCCGCTGTGCTGGTCACAGTGCTGCTCAGGCGCATTGTCCCCAGAGCTGCGGCTTGGGCAAAATTAGATCCGGCCACCCGCACGACATACTTCCCTGGCGCAAGGGCTGTAAAAGCATAGGTGCCAGCCACTGTGCTCACTGTTGATGTCGTGGTCGTTGCGATCACTCCCAGCTCGGTGATTCCGATCACGCCATCCGCATTGGCATCGCTCAGAAGTTCAAGTGCGACACCATTGATGCCCGTTTCGGCGGCATCCTTGATCCCATTGTTGTTAGCATCATTCCAGACGAGGTTTCCGATGGATAGATTACCGATGATGGACACCACGTAATCTTCTGTTTCACCTGTGGCTCCACTGCTGGTAGGACTGGTAAAGAGGTTGTTGGTGAGCCTGAAGCGCACCCCTCTGTTCGTTCCGGCACTGGCACTCGTCGGCACCGTAAAGGTGATGTTTTCTGTCTGCACACTGGCATTGGTAGGCACTGTATTGCTCAGCTCCAGCCTTTCACCCCCAAGTGAGATGATGTTGTTGTTGAAGCTGCCGTCATTATTAAAGTCGATCCAAGCAGTCAGGTAAGCATCACTTCCCGTGTTGTTAAAAACACTGACGGGGATGGTGACGCTGACACCTTGGGCGATGGAGGCTGGCATGGTCACGCCATCTTCGTCATCAGTGCTGCCGGTGTTCGTGCTGTCATCGGCCGTGGCCGTGACATTTGGGGTGACGCTGGATTCAGCATCGACGGTGGCCCCGATGCGGAGGCTGTTACTGGCAGTGGAGTTTGTCGTCGTGGTAGCTGCGCCGCTGCCGTTCCAGTCACCAAAATCTTGACCCACGCCGATGCAAGTACCGGTCAAGGCAAGATTATCGAGCTCGACAGTATCGGTGGAAGATCCTGAGTCGCCGTACACGTAGAGTTCAAACAGGAAAGTCTTGCCCGCCAGTCCCGTGCCAGTCGGCAACGCATCACCACCGCCCGTGAAGGCACCGAGACTGATACTTTGCCAAGCCGCATTCCCCGTGGTGATCTTAGTGCCGTCATTAGAAGGATTAAAATAAAGGGCCGCCAGTGTAAAGGGAGCAGTCCAAGCCGTGCGATGCGTCGTGCCATCGAACCAAGTCAGATAACCCTGCACTAAGTTTGGTGCGTCTGGCCCCTGACGTGCGATGTCTAAGGTGACGCCGGTGACACTTCCCGTGCCGACATTGGATGCCACGGTGAACTGGCTCCACAGCTTGGGTGCTCTGTTGGTGAGATTGCTGCGCGGACGTGTTTGCATGGCAGCATTCAGCGCCCCGTCAAAACCCTGGGCACAGCGCAGCGTTGATTTCAGGGCCGCCGAGGAAGGATTCGAATCAATGCCAAAGCCGATCTTGGTAGGGCCATTCACCTCTGGCGGATCATCTGTAACGAGTGGCAGTCCCGTCAGGCTAAACATCTGGAAAACACCACCCGTGAGTGATGGGGCAAGGTAGCTCGGGCTGACGGCCACATTGTAATGCCCCGAGTTGAAATCATACTCGATGAGTGAGGGGGAGCACACTGCAATGGCCACCACGTAATCCTCAATTTCCCCCGTAGCACCACTGCTCGTCGGAGTCGTGGCACTGTTGTCAGACAAACGGAAACGCACCCCACGTTGATTGCCGAGGCTGGCGGCAGTGGGCACGGTGAAGGTGACGTTAATGTACTGCTGATTGTTACTGGCTGTAGTCGCTGCGTTGTAGATGCGCTCACCGCCACTGGTGACGTCGGTGTTATTAAAGGTGCCGTCGTTGTTAAAGTCGATCCAACCCTGGAGGAACCGGTTGGCCGTGTTGTTATTGAAAACGCTAACAGCAATCGTTGTACTCGCCCCAGGGATGATCGCCGTCGGCATATTCACCCCGTCCTCATCCGCACCGTCGGCAGTAGCGGCAGCGTTTTGCGTGACGATGATTTCTGAATCGACGGTCTGGCCAAGACGGAGATTTGTGTTAAGAATGCTGCTTGCTGAAGTCGTCTGTGCGCCGCTACCGTTCCAGTCAC
>JAPLUM010000296.1 GCA_026397605.1 Verrucomicrobiota bacterium
AAGTTGCCCAACCTCACTGGCCGCTTCCTGCGAGGTTCGGACACAGGTCTCGCAGTTGGCACAATAGAAGCGGACGCGATGAAGGAGCACCCGCACGCCATTAAAGATAAAGCCCACAGCCATGATTCCGGCCCTGGCACACTGACCATGGGAGTGAACAGCCGATTATATGAGGATGGTACGAATGGTGATGAGACCAACTTCTACTCCTTGAGCGGAGGGTTTGGGGAGAAGGATGTTAGCCCCACGCCAAGCATGTCAGTTGGCTCCGCCTCGACCGGTCTCACCGCAGCTGCCCACGGTGGCAATGAGACACGCCCCGACAATGCGGGCGTCCGCTACTGCATCAAATACTAACGCTGGCCCGCCCTATGACGAAGATGAAACACCTCATTACCCTGCTCACCCTGCTGGCCGCTGCTTCCACCAACGTGGCGCATGCAGCCGAAGGAGCACCCAAATTTATTGAGTATCAGGGCACCGTGCTTGATACCGCAGGCGCGCCACTGGCACCCACCACTCCTCGGCTCTACAAGATGGAGTTCCGGCTCTGGAGCGCCCTCGAAGCAGGAACTCTGCTTTGGGCCGAGCAGCAGTTTGCGACTGTTTCCAACGGACAATTCTCGGTTCGCTTGGGTGAAGGGCAACCGGTGACCACCGCCATCATTAACAAGGTCCTCGTCGCCGGCGTCGCCACCCTGACCACCACTGCCGCCCACGGCTACACAGCGGGCCAAAGCATCACCGTGGCACTCACGCCACAGGATCAAGCCTTTGAAGGGATCTACACCGTGACTGCCACACCCAGCCCCACCACATTCACTTACGCGGTCACTCGGCCCGACATCGCGTCTGCCGCCACCATCGGCACCGTCTCCTTGAACACAGCTTTGGCGGCTGCCTTCACTGGGAAGGAGCGCTTCATCGGACTCACCGTGGTGAACCCACCTGCCGCGCCGACAGAAATCAGTCCCAGGCTTGCCATGCTCTCCGCGCCGTATGCAGTGATCGCAAATGAAGCCACCAGCGTGGTCCAGGTGCCCGGCACCTACAGCACCATGGTGGCAGGGGCCATCGCCTACAGCACTCAAACCGTTAGCGGCAACGCAGCGGTGACATTGAGCTTGGACAAGCGCGTCAACCTCATTGGAGCTGGTGGCTCAGGCACGGTGGCGACGCTGCCATCTAGCGGTGCCATGAAGGAGCTGGTCGTCATCAAGACCGATGATACGCCACAGTTCGTCACCGTCTCCGCCCCCAGCGGCGGCAAGATCAACGTCACCAAGACCAAGATCCGCCTGAAGGTGAAGGGCGAGAGCGTGACCCTGCAAAACATCGGCGCCAATGACTGGTGGATCGTTAAAGACAGCAGAGACACCACGCAAGTTGGCACCATCATTGCCTATGGCGGAGCTAACCCACCCAAAGGCTACCTGCCCTGCGACGGCGTCTCCTACCCTCGCGCGGCCTATGAGGACCTCTTCGAGTCCATTGGCACCACCTGGGGTTCATCACAGTCAGGCGCTATTCCTGCGCTGCCCCCAACGTCGCCCTCGTCTGCGGATACCACTCGCTTCAACGTGCCCAACCTCAGTGGGCGCTTCCTGCGCGGAATAAATCCCGGAAACAGTGGCGCTGACGAAGATGCCGGTGCCCGCTTTGCCCTCTACGCGGACGGCGGCAGGCTGGTGGGTTCTTACCAGCTCGACTCCCTGAAGCGGCACATGCACACCATCGACGATCCGGGTCACACCCACCCCGGATCCGTGAGCGGAACAGGCCCTCTCCTGGCCTATGCAAATTACGTTATTGATAGCAACTCGGACATTCCCGGCTTCGAAGCGTTCACCACCGGTAGTACGATCTATAGCATGGTCGTCTCAACCAAAGTTGCCGCAAATACGACCGGTATCACAAGCACTGGTAACATGATCGAAGCGACCCCTGGCTCAGGCGTGCGCACCGCTGCCGAGACTCGGCCAGACAGCGCCATCGTCCGCTACTGCATTAAATTTTAACGCTCTCTTTTCTCGACTATGAAATTACTTACCATGCTCTTAGCGCTCATCGCCGGCACTGCTTGGCATGCCGCCTCCGCCGTGGAGGGCGCCCCCACCGCCGTCCACTATCAGGGATCCGTGCTGGATGCCCAAGGCGCACCGCTAGCCCCCACCACCCCGACCAATTACAAGATCGAATTCCGCCTCTACAGCGCCATCACGGCGGGCACTCCCATCTGGTCAGAGGAGCAACTTGTCACCGTCTCGCAAGGGCTCTTTTCTGTGCGCCTGGGAGAAGGCACGGCCATTGCTGTCGAACCCAACAACCTCGCAACCGCGTTTGCAGGTAAAGATCGCTTCATCGGCATCACCGTGAAGACCACGCCCACCGCCACGGAGATCGCCCCGCGCCTTGCCTTCCTCTCCGCGCCCTATGCGTTTGTGGCTGGCACTGTTACCCGTATTAGCCAGCAGCCTGGCACTGTCAGCAACATGCGGCTTAGCTCGGTCGGTTACGACACCCGTGTGGAATCGAACCTGGTCTCCGTGGCTCTCACCTTGGACAAGCGCACCAACCTCATCAGCGCAGGTATCCGTGGCACGGTGGCTCAACTGCCCGTAGCGGGTGGCCAGCAAGAAGTGCTCGTGGCCAAAACCGACGATACTGACAAGGTCGTGGCCATCGCCC
>JAPLUM010000427.1 GCA_026397605.1 Verrucomicrobiota bacterium
CTGGCTTCCAGCTCTGGCAGCCATGACTTTAGGTGCACTGATTCCTCTTTGGACTTACCCGATCCTTCGAAAAGTCGGCAAGTTCAGCCTCGCGGATGCTGGTGCCATCGCAGCGCACTACGGCAGCGTGAGTGCCGTCACCTTCATCGCAGCGACGAACTTTCTCAAGAGTATCAATGAGCCCTATGAGAGTTATGCTTCTGCCTTCCTGGCCGTGATGGAGTCTCCGGCGATCATTGTCGGCGTAATGCTCGGTAAAGGCGCGCTCGGTGGCAAATTCTCCCTCTCAGATCAAGGTGTGCGCCATGCCCTTCGGGATGCCGTTCTTGGTAAAGGGGTGCTGCTACTCATCGGTGCTATGATCATCGGTGGGCTCTGCGGAAAGCGCGGCATGGCTTCCGTAGAAGGCTTTTTTGTGACTCCCTTCCAAGGTGTGCTAGCTCTGTTTCTTCTAGAAATGGGCATGGTGGCTGGAAGAAGGTTGGGCGATCTGAAAAAGGTAGGTTTATTCCTTCTGATCTTTGGAGTTACGGCACCCATCGTTCACGGTTGCGCAGGTGTGCTGCTCGGATATTGGGTTGGTCTGAGTGCTGGAGGAGCCACTCTTCTAGGAGTGCTTGCTGGCAGCGCGAGCTACATCGCAGCACCTGCCGCAGTGCGGCTTTCACTTCCCGAAGCTAACCCCACCTATTCTCTAACTGCTGCACTGGCCATCACCTTTCCCTTTAACATCACGGTCGGAATTCCTCTCTTCTTCGAGCTCTCCAAATATCTTCACTCTTAATTCCCAATCCTCATGAACCTACATCCAATGAAACTTGTTACCATCATCTGCGAAGCCATCCTCGAAGAGCGTGTGGTGGAACTACTCCGCGAATCTGGTGCCCACGGTCACACTGCCTTCCCTGTCCGAGGCAGCGGCAATCAAGGTGATCGCAATGCGGATATTTCTGAGACTGGCAATGTCCAGCTTCAAGTCATCGTCAAACCCACGGCCGCCGAAACGCTGATGAATCGCCTGCATGGTGAGCTTTTTAAAGCTTATGCCATGGTCGCTTATGAGAGCGACGTTCGAGTCCTTAGACCTGATAAATTCTAATTTTAGCTCCAACAAAACACACTAGATCCTAAATGAAACTCAATACACTTATACCCCTCTGTTTACTTGCAATTGCAGCCATCATCATAGCTCGGAATCCGAAAGAAGAGCCGCTTTTAGATAGTCATGTTACAACAGCTGAAGAACAGGCAAAACTGACACCAGATGAAGTCCTGAAGCAGTTCAAGGACGGCAATCAAAGGTTTCATGCCGGCAAAGAGACGCGCCGTAATCATAGCGAGCAGGTGCGTAAATCAGCGCCTGGACAGTTCCCTAAAGCCATGGTCCTGAGCTGCCTCGATAGCCGTGTGCCTGTCGAAGACGTCTTCGATCAAGGCATCGGCGATGTCTTCGTCGGCCGCGTGGCGGGTAACTTCGTCAACGAAGACCTGCTCGGCAGCATGGAATTTGCCTGCAAAGTTGCTGGAGCCAAAATGATCCTCGTTATGGGCCATCAACACTGTGGCGCGATTAAGGGCGCCATCGATGACGTGAAGCTAGGCAATATCACTGCGATGCTTGCCAAGATCAAACCTGCGGTCGCCGCAAGTCAGGGTTTCGAGGGAGAAAAGAAACCAACCAACACGGAGTTTGTTAAACGTGTCGCAGTCAATAACGTCAAGAATACTCTCGGGCAGATCCGTGAAAAAAGCCCCATCCTCAAAGAGATGGAAGAGAAAGGCCAAATCAAGATCGTGGGTGCCTTCTACCGTCTCACCGACGGCACTCTGGAGTTTATCGAGTAAAGTCTGGTCCACTCACTCCGACCAGCGCCAGGCCGTTAGGGCATTGAGTTCACGAATGAAGATCTCGTTGCCCGAAACGGCCAAATGCGCCCACGTTTCCTTATCGGAAATTTTGCGCTGGTCGAGCTCCTCATACTTTTCGGGATTGGCTTTAAACAGGTGCAGGCTGCCGCGCTGATCAAGAGCCAGGATGCGGTGACCATTGGCAACGAGACTCCAATACTTGCCGTAGCCTTTTTCAGTGGTCCAGAGTTCCTTCCCGGTCTTCAGATCCACGGCCATCACACGCTGATTCTTCAGATGCTCATAGGCCACTCCATCAACCACCACAGGTGAGCACATGTATCCTTGCGCTTTGAGAGACCAAAGAGTGGCTATTTCATAAGTGCCTTCCTTTCGAGTGATCTCATAAAGCAGGGTTTGGCCGCCGTAGGTGCTGGTGAAAATTTTGTTTCCGCTAATGAGAGGGGTTAGGATATTCATTCCTCGAAAAGCCTCTACCGGTTGTTCCCATAGAACTTTACCATCTGTGATTGATAGGCCAGCTAGCTTTTCGCGAGTCTGCACCACGAGTTGTCTCACATTGCACAGTTCGGCGATGATTGGAGAGGAAAAAGCACTGCCGCTCATGCCTCCACCATCATCCAGCGAGCGCCAGAGAATCTTGCCAGTCGCTTTGGCTAACTTGACCACGCCACCACCAGCCTGTACATAAACCGCGTCTCCATCGACGAGAGGTGAGGAAACAAAACCAAAGGAAGGCACCGCTGTTTTTAACTGCTCAACAAAGTCGACGCGCCAACGTACGGCTCCTGTTGATGCATTAAGACAGACAAGTACATCTCTAATTCCAGCGACGTAGAGACTTTCGCCATCACAGGCTGGTGTGGCGCGAATCCAGTCGCCATTAGCTTTAGCAAAAAAGGGTACTGAAATGGAACCTGCCCAGGATTGCTTCCACAGTTCCTTGCCAGTCTTACGGTCCAGCGCACGAACGGTTTCAGTTTCTTTATCCGAGGTTTCAGTCGTGAACACACGCTCACCTACGACAATGGGGCCTGAGTAGCTTGGGCTCAGATCGACGCGCCAAGTCTCCGTGAGACTCTGCTCGCCCAGGGATTCTGGCCACTTGGACTTGGGCACTTGACCGTCGCGTGAAGGGCCCCGCCACTGGTTCCAATCGGCTGCCCATGTGGCCGAAATGGATAACGTGAGAAGGGTGAACAGACGCAGAGTTGAAAAAGATGACTGGAACATGGACTAGATACGCACCGTATTGCCTTAGAGATTCAGGCAGGTAGCAGGGTGGGCGTTGGACGAGTTCGATTATTCCTCGTGTCGCTGGCTCATGGGATTCGTTGCCAGCTAGGCTTCAATCAGAATGAAGTAAGGTTTTTAATGGAAGATCAAAGTAGCACGTTGCGTCAATCGTACTTACCTTAGGCATCCCAACCGCCCGCCATTTATGATCACTTCCTTTTTTCGTCTCCTTTGCTTTTCTCTTGTGGTGACTTCTGCGGCCACGGCTGCACCCTGGCCAGCCTGGCGTGGAGCAGGGGGAAATGGAGTTTGTGAGGAAACGGAATTGCCGCTGAAGTGGAGCGCGACAGAGAATGTGAAATGGAAGGTGGCATTGCCAGAGCGTGGGAACTCGACTCCGATTGTCTGGGGAGACCAAATCTTTATCACCCAAGCCGTCGGTCATGAGCGACTGGTGCTATGCTTTTCACGACAGGACGGCAAAGAGCTCTGGCGTGCTGGTGCTAAAGAGGTGGCTGACGAACCCACGCATTCAACCAACCCCTATTGCTCAGCTTCCCCAGTCACCGATGGTGAGCGGGTCTATGCTTGGTTTGGCTCGGCGGGACTCTACTGCTTTGATGTATCTGGCAAACAGCTCTGGCATCGTGATCTCGGTGAGCATCGCCATGAGTGGGGTTATTCCAGCGGACCGATGCTTCATGGCGATCTTTGTTACCTAAATTTCGGTCCTGGCCCTCGCTCTTTCCTTCTGGCGGTGAATAAGCTCACTGGCAGTGATGTCTGGCGTCAGGAGTTGGGGAAGGTCGAGGTGGCAATGCCACGCAATGACGGATTTGCAGCCAAAGAAGGTGTCGTTGGCTCATGGAGTTTGCCGCTCATGATTAAGACAGAGAACCGCGAAGAGTTGGTCATGTCATGGCCTGAACAAGTGCGCAGTTACGATCCTAAAACTGGCCAACCTTTGTGGCAATGCGCTGGACTGAATCCGCTGGTCTATAGCAGCACGATTTATGGAGAAGGTGTCATCATCGCCATGGGTGGCTATAGCGGAAGCACCGTCGCTGTGCGGCCTGGTGGCAGCGGCGATGTGACGCAGACCCATCGTCTTTGGCATGAACCGCGTGATAGTGGCCACATTGGTTCAGGCGTGATTAAAGACGGTCACATCTACATTCACACGATGAATGGCATCGTCGAATGCGTGGAGCTCAAAACTGGAAAACGCCTTTGGAAGGAGCGCCTTAAAGGTGGCGGCGGCCGTTCGGAGTCCTGGTCCTCCGTCGTTCTTGCCGGTGACAGACTCTACCTTGTGAATCAAGGCAGTGACTGCTTTGTCCTCCGCGCCTCACCCACCTTTGAAGTTCTGGCTCATAATCCGCTGAATGATGGTCTAACCAATGCTTCTCTGGCAATTAGCGACGGTCAGATTATTGTGCGCACCCATGCGCATCTCTGGTGCATAGGGAAATAGACTTGTAGATACTTCAACGGACAGGCTTACTTTTTGCGGAACGGATGCAGCATTTGTCCGGACCATGTGCTGGCTATCGGCTCATGGATGCCAAAGTCCGTTGGCTTTTTATTCGAAGGAAGGTAAGACGTGCCAAAGCACAGATCCCATAGCGGTAATAAACTGGCAAAATTACGGTCGATAGCTTCAGGCGCTTTAGAATGATGCCAGCGATGGTAGGCAGGAGAAACCACCACGTAACGAAGCGGTCCAAAGGTCCAGTCCACGTCGGCATGGACAAGAATCGTATAAAGCCCCAGTAAGGCTGGAGAGATCAAAGACGCAGCAGGCGAAAATCCAAGCAGTAAAAAAGGCGCAGCTAGGAAGATGTTTCCAACGACTTCATTCACCGGATGACTTCGAAAGGTGCTGATCCAGTCCAACTGAACGGAGCTATGATGCACGGCGTGAAAGGCCCACAGCTTACGCCCATGAAAAAGGCGGTGAATCCAATACAATAAAAAATCTCCGAGCAATACGGCCGCTATGCATTGCAACCATAGCGGTGCTGAAGCGATTGGGCCAAAACCCTTGTATTGGCCCTCTGCATCCAAAGCCTGCACTCCCAAAATCACCAGTGGGGTCAGTATTGCAGTTGCCAGGGAAAGCACTGCCAAGCTAACCAACCATTTGGTGACGATTTGATTAAAAATAGCATGTTTAACATCCAAGCCCAGTTGGTCCCCACGCGGCCGCTTTCCGCGCTTGTTCCCGAACCCGTGCTCCACGATGCCAAACACGCAGAATAGGATCAATAGACTGCTAAAGACTTGGATGAGGAGGGATTCCATGAGGATTTAGGTTCCTTTAAAGGATCTCTCTTTAGCTCCTCAAGTCCAGCGTTAAAGTCGAGCATTTCAGGTCATGCGCTGCCCATTCATGAATGATTATGAGATGAGGTGCCGAAAAAGAAAGACTACGGACAAGTGCTCAGCCGATTACTGAGACGCGCTGAGCTAGGCTGCCTATTGGCAGGTCTAGGCGCCTCTTGCAAAGTCAAACATATGCAGTCCGTCCGCATCACCATTTGTAAGTCAAAAAAAGGCAGGCCTCGGGTCGTCTCGGGAGCGATCACTCGAAGGATTGCCTTTGGCTTACGGTAGCGGGCGGGCTGCATCTTTTCTTTTTCAGCCATCCAACCATGACCACACAATCAACCCCCATCGATTGGCCCGAACCTGAATCGCCTTCCTGTCCGATCGTGAAACTTCTTCAAGGTCAAACCGCGATTGTGACAGGTGCTAGCTCTGGCATTGGTCGGTCGATTTCCATCGCCTTGGGACATGCGGGAGCCAACGTCATGATCAATTAGACCTGTTCCCCGATAGTTAAGGCAAGTTAATCAATC
>JAPLUM010000625.1 GCA_026397605.1 Verrucomicrobiota bacterium
CTGCCAGGTGCCTACAGCCTGAATGCGCGCAGTCCTGATGAGGCTGTCCTGCTGGATGTCTTGCTGGGCCGCCGTGGTGATACGCCAAAGCCGGACCGTGTCGTCATCGTAGTCGATGCCGCCAATCTGGAGCGCAATCTCTACCTCGCCAGCCAGGTGCTAGAGCTTGGCTTGCCGACCGTCATCGCCCTGAACATGGTCGATATTGCCGAGGAAAAACAATGGCGCATTGACGTGCCCAAGCTGGAGTCTGAACTCGGCGTGCCCGTCATACCGATCCAGGCGACGACAGGGAAAGGCATCGTGGAACTCAAAGCGGCGATGTGCCAAGAAGGCCTGCCAAAACCGCACTGGCACTCGGCACCGTTGCCGGATCAAATCCGCGCATCTCTGCATAGTATCCGCGCCGAATTGCTGCTCAGCGGTGCCATTCACGAGAAAACCTCCCTTTTAGAGCCGCTCTACCTGCTCTCTGACCATGATCCGCTCCGGGCTGGCATCCAGGATGCGCACTTGGGTCAGATCCACCGCGGTCGCCAGGCTCTGGAGGCTGCCAATCCGGGCTGGGAAGATCAGCTGGTCAATGACCGCTACACCGCCATCGAAAAGCTGTGTCAGAAAGTGCTCGTGCGTCCTGATCAGGAGGTGCCCACCTTCACCCAGAAGCTGGACCGCTGGCTGCTGCATCCCTGGTTAGGCGGACTGACGGTCTTAGCGATTCTCGTTTTCCTTTTTTATCTCATCTTCAAAGTCGCTGAAGGCCCCATGGGCTGGATCGAGGCCGCTTTTGCAGCCCTTGGCTCCTGGGTCACGGGTATCATGCCACCTGGCGATTTGCGCGATCTCATTGTCGATGGCGCGATCAATGGTGTCTCGGGTGTGGTGATTTTCCTGCCGCAGATTTTGATCCTCTTCTTCTTCATCGGCATCATGGAGGACACCGGCTACATGGCCCGTCTGGCCTTCATCATGGATCGCATCATGAGTATCGTCGGGCTGAATGGGAAAGCCTTCCTGCCGTTCCTCAGCTCCTACGCCTGCGCCGTGCCTGGAGTCATGGCCACACGCACCATCGATAGCCCGAAAGATCGCCTGATCACCATTCTCGTGGCCCCGCTGGCCAGCTGCTCGGCGCGCCTGCCCGTTTATCTGCTGCTCATCAGCGCCTTCATGCCAGATAGCGTCTCCATTTGGGTCAAAGCAAGCCTCATGGTCAGTCTTTACGCACTAGGCACACTTGGAGCTTTTTTCTTTGCCTGGCTTTTCAATAAAGGCGTCATGCGCGGCACCAATGCGCCGATGATTCTGGAAATGCCGAGTTACAAGATGCCTTCGCTCAAAGGCATCCTTCTCCTCGTCTGGCAGCGGGCAAAAGCCTTCCTCGTGCGTGCTGGCACGGTCATTTTTGGTATCTCCATTCTCATTTGGGCTGCCTCCACCTATCCTAAATCGGACTCGCCTGATGCCTCTGTCCGTCTAGAGCAAAGCATCGCAGGTAAAGCGGGGCACCTTATCGAGCCGCTGATCAAGCCGCTGGGTTACGACTGGAAGATCGGCATCGGACTGATCGGCAGTTTTGCTGCACGGGAAGTTTTTGTGAACACCATGGCCGTCGTTTATGCGGTCGAATCCGAGGACGAGGAGGACATGACCCCGCTGCGCGACCACCTCCGAGCTGAAACACGCGCTGACGGCAAGCCCGTCTATTCGCCTCTTGTCTGCATCAGTCTGCTGGTCTTTTACGTCTTCGCCATGCAATGCGTCAGCACCATGGCCATCGTCAAACGCGAGACCAATTCCTGGGGTTGGATGTGGTTCCAACTCTTCTTCATGACTGGCACAGCCTACCTTCTGGCGCTAGGCATTTATCAAATCGGCACGGTTTTGGGGTATTGAGCTTTCTTCAGGTTCTGCTTGCCACGCCTACCCACTCCACGTCATGCTCTGAGTGTTATGCATTTTATTTTCGCCGCCACATTCCTCATAGCTGTCAGTTCCTTCGCGATCACGCCGGATGGAAAACACAAATTAGTTTTCATTGCCGGGAAACCGTCTCATCCACCAGGGATGCATGAGTTCAAGGCAGGCAGCATGTTACTGGAAAAATGTTTGGCTTCAGTGCCCAATTTGGTCGTGGACCGTCATGAAATGGGCTGGGTCAAAGACGAGGCCACCTTTGCCGATGCGGATGCCGTGGTCATCTACGCTGATGGTGGTAAAAAGCACCCAGCCGTGCAAGAAGCGCATCTGGAGACACTGCGCGGACTGATCGCTAAAGGAGTGGGTTTTGGCGTCATGCATTATGGCGTCGAGGTCGAGGCTGAACTCGGGGGCGCGGAGTTTAAGCAATGGGTGGGGGGATATTATGAGAACGCTTTTTCCTGCAATCCGATGTGGGAGCCCAGCTTCAAAAGTTTTCCGGAGCACCCGATCACACGTGGGGTGAAGCCTTTTCAAATCACGGATGAGTGGTACATTAACATGCGTTTTCTTCCGGGACTCAAAGACGGCATCGTTGCTGCTGAGGATGCAGGAATGAAATTCGTGCCCATCCTCGTCGCCACGCCGCCAGATGCGACTCGTGATGGCCCCTATGTCGCTCCGAAAGGCCCGTATCCCCATATTCAAGCCGAAAAGGGCGCGCAGGAGTCCACCATGTGGGCGGTGGAGCGTGCTGATAGCGGTCGAGGCTTCGGGTTCACTGGTGGGCACTTCCATAAGAATTGGGGGAATAACGACTTCCGAAAAACCGTCCTCAATGCCCTACTTTGGGTGACTAAAGTTGAAGTTCCTGCGGGCGGTGTCGAATCAACGGTCAGCGAGGAAGATCTCAGCAAAAACCTGGATGACAAACCTGCACCAAAGCCCAAAAAGACCGCCATGCTGACTCCCGGCGTGTTTCAGCGTTAACTCATCAGCTTTTAAAACCACAACCGACATCATGAAATATCTCCTCACAGCCCTTTTGATCTCCACCAGCATTCATGCTGGTGACTTCGTCTCCCTCTTTGATGGCAAAACCCTCACTGGCTGGCATGCACCCGATGGCAAGGCTCCCGGCGCAGGCTGGGTCTTTGACCAAGGCACACTGCATCTCAATGGCACGCCAGGCGGCATGTTACTTTCAGACAAAGAGTACAGCCAGTTCGAGCTCGAATGGGAATGGAAAGTCGAAGAAGGAGGCAACAATGGCGTGAAATATTGGGCCACCAAAGTCGGCGGCAAAGAGTGGCTAGGCATCGAGTATCAGATGATCGACGACCATAAACATCCCGATGGTCTGAAGGGCGGCAGTCACACCACGGCTTCTATTTACGATATCAAAGAGCCAGCCGCGGACAAACCCCTCAAACCCGTGGGTGAATGGAACACCAGCCGCATCGTCGTCCGGGAAGGTAAAATCCAGCATTGGCTCAATGGCGTGCTCGTCTGTGAAGCCGACACCAAGACTGAAGAATGGAAAACCATGATCGCCGCCAGCAAATTCAAAAACAAAGCCGGCTTTGCCCCAGGAACAGGCCACATCATGCTGACCGATCACACCGACAAAGTGTGGTTTAAGAACATCAAGATCCGCGAGCTTTAGACGGGAACTTGTCCTGCTGAGTATCGTCGGGCAGGCGTGGTGAGATCAATAAAAGGTGACTTCTGGATACTGGGAACTTCAGTATCCAAAATTTGCAATTAAGGCTAAAACAACTGTCCAAAGTGGCAGTTGACGAGCCTCTAATCATTGCTGCTTATCCTTTATGACAGATAGAACGACCTCCTTTATCGAGTTGCTGACCACCCATGATCGGGCGTTGTCTCTGTATGTTCATAGCCTGGTCCCGCGTGATTCTGCTGCTGAAGACATTCTACAGCAGACGAAGCTTCTGCTTTGGAAGCACTTTGCTGATTTTGAGCTTGGCACTAACTTTTTGGCATGGGCTCGCAAAGTCGCCTTTCACCAGATTCTCTCTCACCGGCGTCAGAAAAAACGTGAACATCTACCGCTAGATGAGGTTACTTTAGAGGCGCTTGGGGCTGCCGTGAGTGAGCTGGCCTCAGATATCCCTCAACGCCATGAGGCGCTACGTCATTGCATGGCTCGTCTGCCTGTGGAGCACCGCCAGCTAGTGCAATTGCGTTATTACGAAGACTTAGAAATCGAGCAGGTCGCAGAGCGAGTGAACCGCACGGAAGCTGCGGTATATCGCGCCCTCAGCCGAGTCCGTATGACTCTCATGGAATGCGTGCAGAAACAGATCGCCACTGAATTGGCCTAAGATAACCCACTTTATGACCACTCAAGAGCAATGGAATCTAAGTGAACTCTGGGATAAAGCCCGAGATGGCAGAGCGACTGAGGATGAAGCTCTGCAATTGAATGCCCTCATCAGCGAAAATGCAGAGGCTCTTCAGTTCCTTGCACGCGCTGCGCTGATGGATGCACAACTGCGTGAGATGGAAAGTAGCGCATTTCAAGCAAATCCAACATTAGCCCAATCTTCCTCCAAGGCACCTGCATGGCGCTGGCATATCGTGACAGGGGCAGCAGCAGCCTTGGCTGCTGCCAGTGCTGTCTGGCTGATGAATACACAACCAACGCCCGTGGCTACTCTGGTGAAGGCGCAGTCATGCAAATGGGGGAACAGCGCCCTACCGACGCTGGAGGGAGGTCTTTTGACTCCTGGATTGTTGGATCTCGTGGAAGGCATGGCGACACTGCATTTTAAAAGTGGTGCCGAAGTGGTCATGGAGGCTCCAGTCAGCCTTGAAGTGCTTTCAACCATGGAGTGTCGTGTCCGCAAGGGGACGGTGGTGGCGGATGTGCCGGAGCAGGCCAAAGGTTTCACGATTTATACTCCAGAGACCAAGGTTGTGGATTGGGGCACCCGCTTCGGTGTCAGCGCAGGAGATGATGGTAAATGTTTAGTGCATGTGATCAAGGGGCTGGTCGAAGCGGCTTTCTGGCCAGTGCAGTGAACCCTGATACAGATCGTGAAGATGAGCCAGGTCGCTGGTTGCCTGATACCATCAAAGATCTGGGTGACGGCTGGCAGGCGGTTACGACAGCGTTTGGTGAAGGTCGCGATTCCTGGATCCAATCCAATCCCAGCATCAAAGTCACAGGACGTGAGTCGTTTCTACGCGTGAAACATTCAACGCATGATGGGAAGCTTGATCGTAAGGCCTACATGGCTTTTGATATTTCCCGCTTCAAAGGAAAGCTAATCCAGGAGGCTGAATTCGTGGTGAATGTTGAGCCGAGTGATCTTGGTTTTGCCTCACTCGTGCCTGATGCAACCTTTGCGGTCTATGTTTTGACCCAGGAGGATCAGGATCAGTGGTCAGAATCTCAGCTCACTTGGACTCATGCTCCGGCTCATGATGATAAGCCTGAGCACCGCACTTCAGCGAAGGTGGATGAGGCCAAACGCATTGGTTCTTTCACCATGCCGCAGGGGACTACGCGCGGCGCATTTTCGGTTAAAAGCACAGAGCTTGCTGAAGCTGTACGCGCTGACACCAATGGTCTAGTGACTCTCATTCTTTGCCGTGAAACCGACGAAACAGATCGAAACGGCCTAGCGCACGCTTTTGCCAGCAAGGAGAATCAGCGAAACTCGCCGCCGACCTTGCGTTTAAAGTTGGCAGAATGATCGGTGTTATTTCCCCTTTTGAGTTTCCAACCATGCTTCGATGGTGGGAAGATCAAATAGCCGGAACTTCCGTCCGACGCGCTTTTCAAAAGTCGTCTGGGCTTGCTTGGCCACATCCAGTGATGGGTCTTCTTTGAGTGCCTTTAAAAGCATCTCGTTTGTGCCTTTATCAGTGCTTGCGCGGAGCAAGAATGCGCTTCTCAGACGAAACTCCCAAGGCTGCTTGTAGTCTTGTAACAGGCCCGTGAGCTGCGTGTAGGTCAGATCTGCTTCTGCACGAATGGTGCCTTCTTTGAACAACTCCTGCACGGGAAGGGTGAATCCAGGATCAATGCTGATGCTGTATTCGTAATAGTTTTGAACCCGCTTGAACTCAGCCTGACAGGCATGATTGAGGTGTTTCATCGCAGGATCGAACATGGCATCAACAATCGCCTGCAAATCATCCCGGCTGCCGATGGCGATTGCCTTATCTGCGTATTCACTCAGTCGATTGCGCTCTTTGAGTAAAATCAGTTCACTGGTGCTGGGTGAGACTGATGGCAGCATTGTGGCGATTTCCGATGCATCAGATGCTCCAACTTTGGCCGCCCCTTCGGATGGAACAAAGGAGGATTGCTTGAGGACCAGTGCCATCCGGTCTGTGATCTCTTGGAGTTGTGCTTTGCTGTGTTCTTTTTCCGCAGCCTGGGCATCCAGCTGTCTTTGCAGCGCTGTTATCTGTGATTCTGCGCGGTTCAGGCTGGCTTGTAAATTGGATCCTGACGGGTCTGGTGCTTGGCCTGAAGATGTGGCCCCTTGGCTTAGCTTTGGGGAAATATTGGATTTGTAGAACATGAGGAATCCGACCAGCATGAGGAATTGAATCATCACAAAAGCAGGCCAACTGACACGATGTTGGCGGTGATTGTCTCTTTTGGCGTGATTTGAGTCTTGTATAAGCGACTGCTTATCGTGGCTGTTGGCTGAGCTGGACTTATTGGGCTTGCTCTGGGACGGCTGGTCTTTATCGATATCGGTCATGTTTGAGAAAGGGTAATAACTTCGTTATGAGGGCAAAGAAACCTTATTGTGAAACAAAAATCTAGCAGAGGATCTGTTGTTATTGGTCAGCCTTGTTGCTAGAATTAAATCCATCCATGGTTGAACCCACAAAAACGCTTCACTTTCCTCACAACGAGCTTCTACGGCGACGCGCCCTGTGGGCGTTGGCAGCGGTGTTGCTGGTGCTATTGCTCGGAGTTTGGCCGTATCAGCATTGGGACTTTGAGCAGCGCAGCAGTCTCTTTGGTGGGATTATCCGGAAGGCCAATCAAGATGCAGAGTGGTGGTTTTGTCTTTTCACTCCGTTCATCGTGGCATGGCTTGTTTGGCGGATGCGGGCCAAGTTATCAGTGATGCCAATGCACGGGCATTGGATCGGTATCCCGGTTTTGATTTTGGGCATGGTTTTTTATTGGTTCGGATTCAAGGTGGATACGGCCTATCCAGGGTATTTGTCGGCGCAAATCATCACCCTGGGGGTGATATTGGCCATTGGTGGCATGTCTTGGTTTAAGCAGCTATTTTTCCCCTGGGCCTTTCTTGTTTTTACTTGGCCGATGTTGCCGTTGGAAAATTTGTTAGCCGTGCCGCTGCGGCATCTCACGGCGCAGGCTTCAAGCGTTTTGCTCAATCTCATTGGAGTGGACGTGGTGAGAGAAGGAACCGGTCTGCACTCCGCAGCAGATGTAGCCCGTGGATTAGCCCGAGGGCAACTTTTCCAGTTGGATGTCGAGGAGCCCTGCAGTGGTATTCGCTCTCTCTTTTCATTGCTCATGATTAGCGCGCTTTATGGCTGGCTATCCCTGAAAAATTGGTTGCCTCGTGGTCTGCTTTTTGCCAGCGCCATTCCGCTGGCGATGATCGGAAACATGGTTCGCATGGTCTTGCTCGCTCTCGGGAGTCTCTGGTTTGGGACTGAGTTTGCGGTGGGTCGAAATATCGATGGTCAGCAGGAAATGAGCTTTTTTCATAGCATGGCTGGCTTTGCCGTTTTTGGCGTGGCTTTGACAGGAATGTTTGCCGTTTGCACCCAGTTGGAAAGGCGAATGGATCGGCGTAAGCCCGTAATCGGTTCTGCCGAGGTTGATGTCAGGTCGGCAGGCGTTTCTTGGCTGCCGTTTGCAGTGCTGATCCTCATTTTAGGCGGAGGGTTAGCTGTCTGCATGATGTCTGACTCCAGTTACCAGGTGGCCCCAGCTGGCATCCGCGCCGAGATGCCTAGTTTCCTGGGAAAATATGTGAGCACTGATCAACCGATGACTTCACGAGAGCAAACTATTTTGGCGGAAGATGTCAAAATAGAACGCAGGCTTTTCACCAAGCCAGACCGTGTCATCCTGGCTTCGGCAGTGCTTAGCGGCGCTGAAAAGAGATCCCTGCATCCGCCTGATGTTTGTTTGCCTGCGCAAGGCTGGAAAATTGGGAGTTCTACTCCGATCACGATTGATATCGGCACAGGCCGAGAACTCACAGCAACGCTCATGAATATGTATCGTGAAGTTGAGAACGAGTCAGGTCAAAAGATGAGAATCAAGGCACTGAGCCTTTTTTGGTATCAAGGCTCAGATGGTGCCACGGCCGCTAGCTACCAGGGGCATGTGATCAAGACGTACACAGATGCTTTTATCAAGAATATCAATCACCGCTGGGCGCTCCTCATGTTCTTTGTGCCAATCCAAAGTACAATGGGTGGTTTAGATGATGCCTACTCAGAGATCGCAGCCTTGGAAGATACCAAGGCTTTCATCAAGGATTTGGTTCCCGGGATGTTAGTGAAGTGAGCCTTTAAGCCAGCATTTCAGCCACGGCTTCATCAAAAGCCTGAGCCATCACTTGTAGCCCTTCTTCCAATGCCTCACGGGGCATGGTGAGTGGTGGACAGATTTTCACCGTCTGGCCCCAGGCACCCACTGGTGCGAAGAGCAGTAATCCCTTTTGATAGCAGAGCTCGATGACTCGGTGTGCCAAATCATGATCAGGCTGCTTGGTGCCAAGCTTGACGGTTTGAATACCTGCCACAAAACCAGCGCAGGTGACATTGCCAATCAATTCAGGGTGTTTGGCCTGAATGCTTTTACATCCATCGTGCAGAATGGGGCCAAGCCGTGCGGCATTGCCGGTGAGGTCTTCACGCAGGAGTTTGCGAATATTTGCGATGGCAGCCGCGCAGCAGACAGGGTTGCCTGAATGGGTGCTGGTCATTGAACCCGGTGGAAACATGTCCATGATGTGGGCACTACCGATGACTGCACTCAAGGGCAGGGAAGAAGAGATGCCTTTGCCGCAACAAATCAGGTCTGGAACCACGTCATAGTGCTCAAACGCCCAAAATTTACCTGTGCGGCCAAAACCTGATTGAACTTCATCAAAGGTCAATACTACCTGATGCTCAGTGCACCAGGCTCGTAGTTTTTGAATGTATTCGACTGGTGCAAAATCGGGACCAACGCCTTGATAACTTTCCATGATCACACCTGCAATTTGGTGAGGTTTGAGGCCGCTTTTTTCAATGCCTTCAAGGAAACCTTCAAAGCTGCTGTTTTCCTCCCAATACTGATCAGGGAAGGGGACGTTAATGATCGCTGGGTCAAGGTTGACGATCCATGCTTTTTGACCTGCCATGCCACCAGCCTGTTGGCTAGCCATGGTGCGACCGTGATAACCACGCTCAAAACCGACGATGCCAATTTTTTCACGTCCGCCGACTTGGATTCCGTGAGCACGGGAGAGTTTGATAGCGCATTCAGTTGCCTCACTGCCACTGCTAAGCAGAAAGACCTTTTGCAACGCGGGAGGAGAGACGCTGGCGATGAGTTCAGCCAATTCAGGGCGTTCTTCGCTCGGAAAAACGTAATTGTGTATCAGTCCACTATTCACCTGATCGATGATGGCTTGCCGAACTTCAGGAACACCGTGACCGCAGTTGGTCACCAGCACGCCGCTGCTCCAGTCCAGCCAGCGATTGCCGTATTTGTCAAAAATAGAGATATCTTCAGCCCTATCCCAAACAATCGGGGGCATGCCGCGCATGGATAGCGGCTCAAATTTCCTACTGCGCTCAATGTGCTGAAGAGAGTCAGGGTGCGGCACGGGCGTGCAGATTGTGCGGTATTGAGTCGAAACGTGCGGGACGTCTTTTGGAGTGGTGTCGAATTCTTTGCCCATGGGTAGAGTGCGTCGATGAACGCAATATTAACATGAGCTTTGCATCACTCTTCCGCTACTCACAAACTAGCTGCTGTGGGTATTTTTGTGACACCTTGGATGATGATGGCGTTTCAATTACTCAGCTGCAGGGGCCAAGCCAAAGAACATCATGTGTTGCCAGGGGAGTTCATTGAATTCACGCACAAGTTTGAATCCGTTACTGAGGTATTCTTTATTGATTTGAGCCTTGGTCATTTTGTGTTCGGGCTTGATGGGTACCGAGTCGTCCTCAGCACGGAACTCGACCATGACGATCACCCCATCTGGTTTGAGGGCTTTTTTCATCCCTGCTAACATGGCTTCTGGGTGGGAGAACTCATGGTAAACATCCACCAGTAGGATCATGTCGCACGAGGCTTCTGGTAGTTTTGGATCATCAATCTCACCGATGATGCTGACGATGTTGGTGATGCCTTTTCCTTTAGCTCTCTCATGAAGCATCTCGATCATTTCAGGCTGTACTTCGACTGCGTAAACTTTTCCCAGACTGCCAACGGCTTCCGCCATCGGTAGGGTGTGGTAGCCATTCCCGCTACCCATGTCGCAGACGGTCATGCCAGGCTTTAACTTCAATTCCTCGCGCATCAAAAGCGTGGCCTCTTCTTGGTCACGTTTGTGGCGGATTAGCCAGCCAGCGGCTTCCCAATGCATGGTTTTGGCGATTGTGCGCCCCTGATATTCCGTGGGGGCAGTGGCGGTTTGAGCTGAGAGCCATGAAGGTATTAGCAGGAGCAGAAATAGGCGAAACATAATTGAGTCAACGTTGGCTGGATCACTTCCTTCTCAGTGTTTGTGCAGCGTCGTCAGTCATTAGCGCATTTTGAGCCAGCCAACGATGATCAGGATGGGAAGGAGAATAGGGATAGAGAATTGCCACATGTAGCGGAGGAAGTCTGGGGTATTCACCTTTGACTTATCAGCGATGGCTTTGACCATGAAGTTAGG
>JAPLUM010000361.1 GCA_026397605.1 Verrucomicrobiota bacterium
TCTCCGTGCCATTTGCCGCCAAGACGTAGGCTTGATTGGTGGCCAAGTCTGTACACAGCCCATTTGCCACACGACCGATGGAGGCACCATTGCTGAGATCTGCCAAGTTATAGCCTGCCGTCGCAGCATCCCCAGTCACGAACATTCGCGCACTCGAAAGAGCGATGCCGCCACGATCATCTCCAGTGAGGTCAAAATGGTCGATAACTTGGGCATTTGTTGTTCTTAGATCGCTGATCTGAAAACCTAAGTTTGGCGCTGGGTTGGATGCGCGCCCATTGATGTTGATGAGGAATGAACTCTCATCCGCATCATCGCTAAAAATGCTCAGCACTGCACTGCGGTTGCCAACCACAGGTGGAATAAAACTAATGACAAAAGAAGCGCTGGCACCTGCTGGAAGAACAGTTGGCGGACGCGTGAGGAAAGTGTAGTCAGTGGATTGCAGCCCACTAAGTGAGGTTGAAATATTGGATAAAGCAGCCTGCCCTAAATTCCGAATCACAAAGGTCTGTGATCGAGCAAGCCCGCGAGCCACGGAGCCAAAGAAAACTGAGGATGCTCCAGCGCTGAGCACATTGCCCTCTGCTGTCTCCACGCTGATTTCAGGCAGTGCAGGCAAGCCAGAGCCGACGAAGCTGATGTCAAAAGGACTCTCATTTCCATCATTGCTAGTCAGGCGCAGGGTGATGGATTTCTGCCCCAAGGATTGAGGAGAAAACTGTAGCAAAAAACTCGTTGACTGGCCAGCGGGGAGCGTCGTCGCCGAGAGTCCAGGTTGGCTAAACTCACTGATTGAATTACCATCAATCACAATACCCAATCCGTTCAAATCGGCACCACCTGAATTGGTGATTGTGAAAGCGAGACTACGATTCAGCCCCAAGGTCACCCCGCCAAAATTCACCACTGACACACCATCCACCAGATTCCCAGTCTCTGGCTGGGATACCGCTATTTCAGGCGCAAAGATGCCTGCTGAAAGATTCAATTTAATGGTCCCCTCCGCGCTGCCACGGCCATCCACCGCGATCAGGTAAGAAGTGCCAGCCACACAGTTCCAGGTGACTCGGCTCTGTGCAGTGCTGCCGGCATCATCATTGCTCGTTACCAGAGTCAATGCATTCAAGTCTGAGCCGGTATAGACGGCCAATACGCTGTCAAAATCACTACCAAAAGTATCCACTACAACTACACCGTTGGTAGGTGCCGTCCATTCCCACCAGGCAGATGCAGTAGGCGCTGCCAGCGGGCTGTGAAGGGGCTCTCCAGGCTCTTCCGTGGCAGAGATGTTACTCCCCGTCACCGTAGCAGAGACTCCTGGAACGATGCTTCGATTTGCAAAAGAATCATTGATCAGACCAGGCACCGTGGGCTGGAAATAATAATTGAGTGAAAAGATACCCTCCAGAGTCCCCACACCATCCACAGCGATGGAGAGCTGCTGCCCAGAGACGACGGGGGTGCTGATGAAGCTCTGCACACCACCTGTGTCATTGTTTGAGGCACGCACGGTCAATGCACCCACTTCCGTACCGGTGTAGGCAGCTAACGTCGTGTCTAAAGAGCTGCCATAAGTGTTGAATGAGATCACACCATCCGAGGGCGCATTCCAGCGGAACCAAACAGACTCGATTGGGCTGGATGCTGAGGCATGATTTGGCTCACCACTTTCAGAAGATGCACGCAGGTTCGTCCCATTCACGCGGCCAGTGGCACCTGGCAGCACCTCAGCCGTTGCAAAGGTATCATTACTCGGGCGCACAGAAATAGGATCTACCCCGACAAAAACTACAGAGCTGGTTATGCTACCAAATGGGTTGGTAATCACCACAGAGTAGTTACCCTCGTTCACTTTTTGAACCGCAGGCAGCGTGTATAGAGCTGATCTAGCATTAGAGATTGGAGCATTTTCAAAAAACCACTGGTAGGTCAGCGGAACACTTCCATTGGCCAATACAGTGAGGCTTAGAGGATCACCAATAACCATTTGCGCACCTACCGGCTGGATGGCAATCACAGGTGGCGAATTCGCGCTCACTGGCGCAGGATAATTCAATACGATGTCTCCGACAACACCAGAAAATCCGTCAACTTGGATGAAGAAGCGCTGACCATTCACCGCATTAAAGGTCACAGAACTCGCAATGCCAGATGAGTCGTCATTTGAGCCTACCAAGCTCATACCTGTAAGACTAGCCGTGCCAGAATAGCTAGCCAGGGTCGTATCAAAACTACTGCCAGAAGTTGTAATCGTGAAGCTACCACTACTTCCGGCCTGCCATTCCCACCAAACAGTCACCCCACCTGCAACACTGGGATTTCTGAGCTCCCCAACTTCACTCCCAGCTAGACGATTACTTCCCCTTGCTTGCGTAGTGCCTGCGGCCAGCACCACTCGGTTTACAAACAAATCATTCACCGGCGGGGTGATGATGGCGAAAGGAAAGGTGGCAGAAGCAGCCGTCAGCGAAGGCGCACTCGCCTGGACACTCAGGTTCACCGCGCTTAGCGCCTGGGGCACGGTGAAATTCGCCGAGTAGGTTCCATCATTCGCCAAAGTATCAGGCGACACACCATTGTCTAAAAAAGGAATGGTAGCTCCAGCGCCAAGGGTGCCACTGACAGTGGCACCCGTAACGGGCAGCAGGTCAGAAACCATGATGTAAAAGGCGGTGTTCGCCCCAGCATTCAGCTGCGCCGTCTCAGCAGAAGCACGTAGCTCCAAAACACCATCAGCGGCCACCGTCAGTGCCGCATTTGCATCCACCATACCGCCAGTAAGAATCCGCCCTTGCAGTGAAGCCAAGGGGCGGGCGGCGGCGAGCAGACGGTTTTTTACCTCGATCATGCTAGCTCTTGGGTGAAGACTTCTCACTAGCGCAGCTACCCCAGAGACATGCGGAGTAGCCATACTCGTCCCCTGAAAGGTAGCATAGCTGGTGTCAGATGTGGCGGTGGAGGAAAGGATCTCCACCCCAGGCGCCGCGATGTCCACCGTGGTGCTGCCAAAACAGGAGAAGCTTGCCAGTGCCCCGGTACGTGTAATGGCCGCTACTGAGACCATGTTGGTCGTATCATAACTGGACGGATAATGGGGAGTCACATCATTATCTGTGGCGGAGTTTCCTGCCGCTGCGACGAATAGCACTCCCGCTTGGCTTGCGGCAGCAATGGCATCTCTAAGTGACTGGCTATAACCACCACCACCCCAGCTATTGCTCAAAATGGTAGCCCCATTGGCTACACCATAATTGATGCATTTGATCGCATCTGAAACGGCACCGGAGCCTGAGGCGCTTAGAAACTTCAGCCCCATCAGCCGCACGTTATACGCCACGCCCACATGCTGCCCAGCGTTGTTTGCGGTAGCTGCAATGGTGCCGGCGCAGTGTGTTCCATGATTGTTATCATCCATCGGATCACCGCTATTGGTGATGCCGTTGATCCCGTGTACATCATCGACATAGCCGTTGGCATCGTCATCGATATTATTGCCTGCAATTTCCCTTGTATTGCGCCACATATTGGCCGCCAAATCTTGGTGGGTGTAGCGGATACCTGTATCGATCACCCCTACGATCACATTTGGTGATCCTCGGGTCAAAGCCCATGCTGGCACTGCATTCACATCCACATCCAGTGTGCCGCCATTTTGGCCCGTATTACGCAGCCCCCAGAGTGTTCCGTTGGTAAAAGCAGTGTCCGTTGGCACTTGTTGAGTCGTCACAATCCAGTCCGGCTCCACATATTCATAAAGCCCCGTAGCCATCAGCTCTTTGACCAAGCTCTTCGCCTCTTGGCTGCTTAGCGCTCCAACATTAGTCTTAGAGCCCACCTTTTCCAAATGCATCAAGCCACTTACACCACCCTGGTTACTCAATGCTTTTTGGCGCAATGATTTCTGGGCCATGGTCTGATTCAGCGTAGCAGCTTCTGAACGATTATTCGTGTTTTTCAGCTTAGCCAAGACCCCCTTAGAAGAAGCCTTTTTCCCATCAATGGTAATGATGTCTTGAGCCTGAACACCAAACACACTCGAGGCCAGCCATGCCAGAAGAAGGCAGGTCAAAGCTCGATAAAATAAAATGGATGAAACTTTCATAACAAGGGATGCATTGAAGATTAACTGCTTTAATCTAAGAATCTGCCACATTCACTCAGTCTTTCGAAGATACCGCAAGTTTTCTTTCCATCAGCCTTAAGAATAAGTAATATTTCAAGAATCTCAAAACCATCCTAACTATTCAAACTCACACTGACACACAAGCGAGTTTAGCAGTAGCCCTTTATGGGCACGATTATTCCTAGCGCCTACCGATCCCAAAGCGTGCTTATGCAGTTCTGTGAGAAATTTTTTCCGTAGCGACGACGTGCGCAACGTTACTACTTTGCTGATGCAAACGAGCCGTAACCTATAACGCAACACGAAAAGAACAGAGCTCCTGACGCACGATCTACAGCCAAGCCAATTCAGTATAAAACGAAGGTAGTTAACGGTTCCCGCTGGCATCCCCACCATGTTCGGCATAACTTGTTTTGAGATACATCCATCCTCTAGCTACTTCGCGGCCGTCTCGATAGGCTATAAAAGCAGGGATACCGCGAATGCCATGCTCGCGGCGAGCTCACTTTGCTCATCTATAGTGGTAGGAATGACCTTGGCTTTGTCAGTTAGCTCAACAGCTAAGGTATCCACCACTGGTCCGGCCTGCCAACAGGGCCCACAGCAATCGGCATAAAAATCTACAAGAACGGAAAGCTTTGAATTGGCAACCCCAGCCAAAGAAAAGCCTACTCATCCGGCAGAGAAGGTATTTGAGAGATCCGCAGTGCCCTCCCCCTAAGCTAGAACGGCTAAAGCAGCTCAAACTCAATTAAACGGAGTCTTAAATTCAATATTCCTCTCAAATTCGAGACAGTATGACGAATATGTTTCTATAAATAGTATTATTCTAATTGAATTATCATAATTTAAAGTATAATTAAAAATCAACCCGATATGCCTCTGTCCAGTCAACTTCCACCAGATTCCATGCCCATAAGAGCCGCAGGCCCAGTTACTGGGAACATGCTGGAGAAAATGGAACAGCGACGGATTTGGCGACTTCAAGAAAACCATTCACCCCATCTCTGGGTGCTGGTTTCTATACTTTTCGATCTGATCATGATCGTGCTGGCTGAGCATGGAGCTTACTGGCTAAGGTTTCATACCTCCTTTCGCGATTATGGAAACTGGGCCAATATGGAACTGCAGCAATATACTGGTCATATGATGGTCGGATCGCTTTCCCTGCTTTTGGCTATTGGATGGCAGGGAATATATCACCGCAATGTGCTTCTCAGAAACCGCTGGGTTGCTTCCAAGATCGCCCGCGCAGTCTTGATCTGGACTCTAGGCTTCCTGTCCTTTTCTCTGGCCCTGAAGTTACAGCCCTCCATCTCACGGGTCTATGTAGCCCTAAATGGAGCCTGCGCACTTTTATTGCTACTTGGATGGAGGCACCTTTTTAATCACTTTCTTCATGCGCCATCGCGAATCAAGACACTGCAACAGCGCACTCTATTTGTCGGCTGGAACGAGGATGCCAAGCGCCTCTGGAAAACTCTAAGCGATGACACCGCTCATGCCTTTAATCTCGTTGGCTGGGTGGACGCCTCTGCTAAAGGTCAATCTGACCAATCGATGCCGGAGAATATCCCTTTCGTCGGTTATGTTGAGGATATTCAACGAGTGTTTGCCAAGCATGAGGTGGATATGGTCATCGTGGCCGATCTACCACGGCAGCAAATGGTGGAACTCGCAAACTTGTGCGAGCGTGAACTAATCCAATTCAAATTAGCCCCATCAGTTTTCCGCATTTTTGTCTCTGGCCTCTCACTCGAGACGATTGCCGGAACACCCGTGCTTGGAGTGAATCGGCTGCCTCTAGACAGCACCCTCAATGTGCTAGCCAAACGTGCATTTGATATCATCGGCAGCCTTTTCGGCATCCTGGTCGGAACCCCAATTGTGGCCATTTTTGGCGTCCTGGTCTGGTTGGAGTCTCGAGGCCCCATCTTTTACCATCAACGCCGCTGGGGTATGAATGGCGTTCCTTTCGACATCATCAAGATACGCTCCATGAAGCTCAATGCTGAAGTCCAAGGAGCCCAGTGGTGCACTCAAGATGATCCGCGAAGACTGCGAGTCGGTGCCTTCATGAGAAAGTGGAACATTGATGAAGTACCCCAGTTCTGGAACGTCCTCAAAGGTGAAATGAGTCTTGTCGGTCCACGTCCTGAGCGCCCAGAATTGATCGCTGGGTTCAAACACGAAATTCCTCACTACAATGCACGCCATCATGCCAAACCCGGAATGACCGGCTGGGCACAGGTCAAAGGCCTGCGCGGTGACACCGACCTGTCGGAGCGAATTAAATGCGACCTTTGGTATCTTGAAAACTGGAGCCTACTACTAGACATTCAGATCATGTTCCTCACCTTCGTGAAGCGTGAGAACACTTATTGAATAGGTGCCCCTCTTTTCATGGACAAAAAAAAGCGGCACTTATCATCCTATGACAAGTGCCGCAAATGTTGATCGAATTGAACGGGGATCCTTTAGCAAATGCTAAGCGCCTTGGCCACAATCACATCCGGTGTCGGAGTCTGGATTGCCTCAAGCGGTGGGCTGTAGATGGCTGGTGCATCAAGACTGTTCACACGCAGCACTGGAGCATCCAGCTCATCAAAAACCTTGGCCTGAATCGTATAGGCACTTTGAGCGCCAACGCCACAGAAAGGCTTGCCTTCCTCCACATAGATAGCGCGGTGCGTCTTAGCCACTGAATTGAGGATTGTCTCCTCGTCCAGAGGACGAATGCTACGAACATCCACAACCTCGGCACTGATGCCATGCTCTTCTTCAAGAATGCGCGCTGCCTCCAAGCAGGTGATCACAGCCCTACCGTGGGCACTCAA
>JAPLUM010000120.1 GCA_026397605.1 Verrucomicrobiota bacterium
CCTGTGAGCCGGGCCGTTCCTCTTCCGCACTCCGGCTCGAAGGCTCCCGATCACTCGGCTGATGATTTCCGCTCACGCCATCCCTCTGCCTCATCACCGCTTTGGGTGACAATATTAACTAAAATGGATTTTTGCTTTAAATTGGCCTGATTTCCGCGTAGAACCGTCCCGAATTTGTGGTGACTATGTTGGGCGATGGACGCCACGCTCCCCGATCGGCCATCAAGGCTCCCCGCAGGCTCTTCTTTTTGTTCGCTACAGCCGTTTCCCCAATCTGCCCTGCCACATCGAGTGCCTTTACCTCATGAATACCCCGCCCTTTTCCCACCTGCGCAGTCTTTTCGCCAGCTTGAGCGTCTGCCTTCTCGCCATCGGTCCCGCCTAGGCTGCCAGTCCTGACAAAATCGACTTCACGGGCAACTCGAGCAGCAGCGCCATCGTCAGCACTGTGACCGGCGCGAAGGGCACGAACACGCGGGATTTGACGGTGAACCTCACCAGCGGTGTGGGTGAGTTCAGACTGCGGGTGCTCGATTGATCCGTTCTTCAAACCTGACCCCCACTTTCATCTCACCTTTCAACGGCCCCTCTCTTATGAAGAACTCGATCCTTTCTCGTCTCGCGAAGTTTGCCATGAACCGCTCGCTGTGCCTCACGCTGCTACTGGCCTCGCTCGGAGCTCCGGCTGAGGCGGCGCTGAACAAGGTGTTTTTCACCACCTCAAACGCCACCGCCAGTGAGGACAAGCTGTTTTCGGCCAATCTCGACGGCACTTCTCCCACCCTTCTGGATTCGGGGGCAAACCTGGCCCAGGCTCCGGGGCGGCTGGCTTTTGATGCGGTCAACAACCGGCTTTATGTGTGCGATGCCTTCACTGCCGCAGGCAGAGTCTATCGCTACGACGTAACGGGTGGCGGCACTGCGGTGACCAATAAGATCACCATCTTCACTGACAATACTTCCGGCACTGCGGTCGCTGGAGTGGCGGTGGACCAGGCGGCTGGGTTTGTTTTTTTCACGACCTCGAATGCAGCGGCCAGTGGTGACAACCTCTACCGTTGCGGCCTGGACGGCAGTAGCATCACAACCCTGCGGAGCGGAGCGACCTTCACGGCAGCCCCTGGCGATGTGGCGCTCAATCCAGTGGCCCAGACCGTCTATGTCGCGGATCGGTTTACCGCTGCCGGGGCCATCTTGCGGTGCGGCTATGATGGTTCCAGCCAGACCACGATCCTGACAGACAACATTGCCTCCACCCAGATGCTGGGTCTGGAGGTGGATGCCGCCAATGGCTTCATTTACTTCACCAAGAGCAGTGCGACAGCGAGCGAAGACAAGCTCATCCGCTGCACTCTGGCAGGCGGCAGCCTGACTGTCCTTACCAGTGATGCCGCGCTCGCCACCGCTCCTGTCCAGGTCTCCCTGGATCGTGCTAACAACAATCTCTTCGTGGCGGATGGGTTCAATGCCATTGGAGGGGTCTTCCGCTTCGATAGCGCTGGTGCCAACCGGCAGACCATTTACACCAACAGCACGAGCGGATCACAAGTGAGCGGGGTGGTGGTAGGCACGGCCGCTGCGCCACCCACCACCACCGTCACCTCCCTGAACCGCGTCAATCCTGCCACCAGTAACCTGAGCACGGTGAACTGGACGCTGACCTTTGCGGCAGCGAACACGGGTGTCACGGCCAGCAATTTCAGCCTCTCGGGTGCTGCGGCAACCGGGGCCACCGTCGGCACGCCCACCACGGCTAATAGCGGATTGACCTGGAATGTGCCCGTCACCACAGGCAGCACGGCAGGCACGCTGACGCTGAATTTAGCAAATGCCACGGGCACCACGCCGGGTGTCTCGACCACGCTGCCATTCGCGGGCCAAAGCTACACGATGGATAAGACGGCACCCACACTCGTTTCCATCGTCCGCCAAACACCCACCAGCCAGGCCACGACGAATACGAGCGCCACCTTCCGCGTGACCTTTAGCGAGGCTGTGAATGCGCCCGCTGCATCCAATTTCGCCATCGCCGCAGTCAGCAGCAGCATTACCGGCACTATTGGCACGGTCACGGCGGTAAACGCCAGCACCTACGATGTCCCCGTCACCATCACTGGCGGCTCGGGGGAGTTCCGCCTCAAAGTACAAGACTAAGTCTTCCCGCGCCTTCCGTCCTGCATGAGCAAGTCCTATCACTTCATCTCTGGCCTCCCGCGCAGTGGCTCCACCCTTCTCGCAGCCATCCTGCGCCAGAATCCGCGCCTTCACGCCGCGATGACGAGCCCCGTCGGCTCCCTCTTCACCTCCCTCCACACTACCATGGGGCAGCAGAACGAGTTCTCCGAATTCATCGAAGAGAAACAGCGCGAGCGCGTCCTGCGCGGCATCTTTGATCTTTACTACCAGGACTTCGCCCAAGAGGTGATCCTAGACACCAACCGCCTCTGGTGCGCCCGCCTCCCACTCCTCCTCCGCCTCTTCCCCGACGCCAAAATCCTCTGCACCGTCCGCAATGTCGCCTGGATTATGGACAGCATCGAGCGCCTCGTCCGCAAAAACTCCCTCCAACCCTCCCGCCTCTTCAACGGCCCCGCCGAGAGTGACACCGTTTACCACCGCGTCGAGGCCCTCGCTGGCCGCGACCGCTTCGTCGGATTCTCCTACTACGCCCTGAAGGAAGCGTTCTACAGCCCTGAGGCCCGCCAGCTCCTCATCATCGACTACGATCTCCTCGCTCAGTCGCCCGCCAAGGTTCTCCCCCTCGTTTACGATTTCCTCGGCGAGTCCGCCTACACCCACGACTTTGAAAATCTCGACTACCAGGAACCCGGCTTCGATGCCCGCGTCGGCCTCCACGGCCTTCACGAGATCAAACGCAAAGTCGCCCTCCGTCCCCGCGCCACCGTCCTCCCGCCCGACCTCTTCCAACAATACAGCCAGCTGGACTTCTGGAAAAACTCCGCCAGCAGTACCGCCAGCGTGATCACCGCCACCGCTACGTCTCTGAACGCTCCTCTCTGATGATGCATCCTTCCGTCCCTCCATCCTGCCGCGCTATCCGCTCCGTCGCCCTGCATCGCGACTTGCCCACCGTCCCTGGTGCCTCGACCCGCGCCCTGGCGTTCGGACTATCTTTCTCCTCGCTGGCCCTCGCCCTGCGCGCCGAGAAAGACCAGCCCGCGCTGCCGCCCAACCCCGGCACGTCCACCCCTGACCAGCTCGCCCAACCCACTCCTGCCCCCTTGGCCCTCGGTACCGTCCCGGCCCCTGCCCGTGGCCGCGGCGAACTCTTCTTCATCGACGCCGCCGTCGCCGATCCCCGCGCCTTTTGGCTCGCCGCCCCCGCAGGTGCCACCGTCGTTGCCATCCCCGCCGACGTTGACTCGTGGGAGTTTATGGCCACCGAAGCCGCCCGCTTCCGTGATCTCGGGGCCATCCACCTCGTCTCCCATGGTGAGCCCGGCTCACTCGTCCTCAATGGCCACCGCACCACCGCCGCCGACCTTGCGCCCCGCGCCGCCCTCCTGCGCCGCCTCGGCTCCGCTCTTTCCAAAAACGGCGACATCCTCCTCTACGGCTGCGACACCGGCACCGGCGACGCCGGCCGCCTACTCGTTACCCGCCTCGCCGATTTCACCGGCTCAGACGTCGCCGCCTCCGCCAACCCCACCGGCACCCGCCCGGATGCCGATTGGACTCTCGAAATCACCCGTGGCCTGATCGAGACGCCCACGTCCGTCCCTGCCGACTACTCTCACACCCTCGCGACCTTTTCCGTCAGCACGATCTCGGCCTTGCGCACCGCACTCTCCACTGCGGCCACCAATAACGCCGTCGATACGATCACTCTCACCGCCAACATCACCGCAGCCAGTGCCAGCGACGTCGTCACTGGTCCCGATACCAAGCCCACCTTCGTCGTCATCAATAACACTGATGGCCAGATCCTCACCATCGTCGGCGGCGGTTTCAGCCTCGACGCCGGCCACTTTGGCCGCGCCCTCTACGTCCAGGCTGGCACGGTGGACATCTCCAATCTCACCATCACCAAAGGCCTACTTTCCGGCAACGGCGGCAACACCGCCGGCTCCGCCGAGAATCTCGCGCTCGGCGCCGGCCTCTATAACGCCGGCACGGTCACCCTCTCCGGCGTCACCCTCACCGCCAACAAATCATCCGGTGGCGGCGGTGGCGGTGGCACGGCGACGCCGAACCTCGGCGGGTGCGGCGCAGGCGGCGGCGGCGGCGGATTTGGCGGCATCGGCGGCGGCACCGGCGGCAGCGGGAAAAATTCCTCCGGCGTCATCGCTGGCACCTACGTTGGCGTCGCCTGCAGCGGCGGCACCGGTGGACGTGGCGGCAGCTTTAACGGTGTCCAGCTTTGTGGCTTTGGTGGCAGCACCAACGGCGGGTCTGGTGGCTCCTATGGCGGCTATTCCACTGGAGGCGCCGGTGGCCGAGCCAACAACGGCACGATCTCGATCGGTGGCGGCGGCGGCGGCTCTGGCTACAACGCCACCGGCGGTTCGGGTGGCAACGCGGCCGGCGGTGTCTTCAACAGTGGTACCCTCACCCTCATCGGCTCCTCCGTTGTGAGCAATAACCTCGGTGCCGGCGGCGGCGGTGGTGGCGGTGGCGCCACAGGACAAAGCGGCAACGGCGGTGCCTCCGGCAAGGGAGTCGGTGCATTCTGGAATACCGGCACCCTTCGCATGACTTCAGCCGTTTTCTCCGGCCTCAATGGCAATGCCGCCGCCAGCGGTGCCGGCGGATTTGCCCCGGGTGCCACCACCGGCACGGTCCCTGCCGCCGTTAACGACATCCACAACCTAGGCACCCTCGACACCGCTTACGTCGTCGCCGACACCACTCCCCCCACCGTCCTCTCCATCGTGCGCCGCCTCCCCAGCACCGCGCAGGCCACGACCTCCACCAGTGCGACCTTCCGCGTGACCTTCAGTGAAGCCGTCAACACCCCTGCCACGTCCAACTTCGCCGTCACCGCCGTCAACTCCTCCAGCATTGTCGGCACCATCGCCAGCGTCACCCCCGTCTCCGCCTTGATTTACGACGTCGCCGTCACCCTCACCTCCGGCTCAGGGGAG
>JAPLUM010000263.1 GCA_026397605.1 Verrucomicrobiota bacterium
CGAGCGTCGGGCAGCCTTCATCTTCTTCGCAACTAGCGCCCTGCACTTGTATGAGCGAGCCTTTGTTCAACGTGAAGCTGGCCGTTTGGGAGACGATGCGTGGGACATGATCCAGCGTCAAAATGCACCAATGATCAGCGGAATCTGCTGGCAGGAAATCTGGAAATTGCGGAAGGTTTCATATACGCCCGGCTTCGCAGCGTACCTGGACAACCAAATCGCAAGCGCGCCACCAGTGTCCTATGAGGCATTGAGTGTCCACTGAGCCCGTGCACTGTCTGCGGCGTTCGCCTCAAGTAAGCCATCGCAAAATCCACCGTGTGGTGCATGTGGTGGGTTGGATGTATTGTGGAAAAAGAGCGCGCGCCTGAACTCCCTCAACCTCAATAACGTTCAGACCCACCACACCCACCACAATCCCCGGGACCGCACGCGCACCCGCCCGCCAAACCCCAAAAGTCCCACCAACCTAAAAAAAGTTCGTCATGGCCGGGCTCCGACCAGGCCACCCATATGTGGACGGCCCTTGCCTTGCAAGATGGGAATGCAGCGAGAGGTCGGATCGCTTGTGATCATATGTCCGGCATTTCATGTCGGTCGCACATGACCGCTGCCAAGATGGTTTCCGCATGGCGAGTTCCAAACAGGGGAACGGCGTTTGCCGCCACTGGGTGGCTCGGAGTGTCTCGCCTCTGGGATCGATCGATCGCACCAACTGCTTCTTTCTTACAAGTTCCGGCTTCAGTGTCGACTGCGCCTGTTGCGGGTCTCCACCAAACTCTTATGCGGCACGTGCAAAGGCACGCCCTGGATTGAATGGCTCACCACTCACGAGCATCTTCCAGATGATGCGCGCCACTTTGTTGGCCAGGGCCACAGCGGCGACCTTGCGCGGCTTGCGTTTCAACAGCTCGAGGAGCCACGGCGCAGCCCGCTCCGGCTTGAGCAGGGCCTGTTTGACCACAGCCGTGGCCCCAAGCACCAATGTCGTTCGCAGCATGGGGTCGCCTGCTTTGGTGATGGAGCCGAGCCGTGTCTTTCCGCCCGTGGAGTGATCTTTTGGTGTCAGGCCAAGCGAGGCTGCAAAGTCCCGGCCTGAACGGAACGCCCTTGCGTCACTGACCTTGACCGCAAACCGGACGGCGCCGTTCGTTCCGACGGACGGAATGTGTTCCAGTCGGCGGCTGACCTCATTCGCGCGGTGGAAGCTCACGCACGAGTGACGGCAATGTCGCGTCGGCAGCTATGCGATTGAGCAAAAGCGGAACATGGGCGATACCCTTGGCGGCAACGTGCCCGAATTCTGCAGCATGTCCGCGGATGGTGTTCGTGAGCCGCGTCCGTTCGCGCACAAGACGATCGCGCATGGAGATCAGCATTTGCCCCGCCTGCTGGTCGACGGACTTCGCTGGCACATGATGGATCTTCGGGCGCACCATCGCCTCGCAGATTGCAGCGGCGTCTGCCGCATCATTCTTCCCCCGCCTTACAAACGGTCTGACAAGCTGCGGCGGCAGAATCTGCACCGTATGACCGAGGCCCGTCAGGACCCTGGACCAATGGTGCGCTCCGCTCCCGGCTTCAATTCCGATCACGGTCGCTGGCAACTTCGCAAAGAAAGCAACCAATGCGCTGCGACGCAGCTGGCGCCGCAAAACCGCCTCGCCGGCAGCAGTCACACCATGCAACTGGAAAACACTCTTGGACGTATCCATTCCAATTCGGCTAATCTCACTCATGGACGGCTCCCTGTGTTTGAGACCTTTCAACGACCTCATTCTGGCACATCGATGCCGTATGGGGGCCGTCCACACCAACAGGGGAAGTGCCGTAGGCGGGAGCTTTTCCGCTGATTTCCAACCGCACGCCATCAAAATTCAAACGCGCTCATAGGCCTTCGCCTACGGCACTTCCCCTGGGTGGCCGGGTCGTAGCCCGGCCATGACGAGAGTTTTTATGGAGCGGCGGGGCTGGACCGGACAGCCGTGGGTCAAGCCCGGTGATGACGAGTACACTATTTGGGGCCATAAGGATGAACCGGACAGCCGCGGC
>JAPLUM010000641.1 GCA_026397605.1 Verrucomicrobiota bacterium
GCTTACCGTCAAGTTTCTCTCATCCTCAAGCGCCCATCGGGTCGCGAAGCTTATCCAGGTGACGTTTTCTATCTCCACAGCCGTCTCCTCGAGCGTGCCTGCCGCGTCGGTGAAAACTACGGCGGTGGTTCCATGACCGCTCTGCCGATCATCGAAACTCAGGCTGGTGACGTTTCCGCTTACATCCCGACGAACGTGATCTCCATCACCGACTGTCAGATTTTCCTTGAAACAGATCTCTTCTACCAAGGTATCCGCCCGGCTATCTCCGTGGGTCTCTCCGTTTCTCGTGTGGGTTCTGCTGCTCAGACCAAGGCCATCAAAAAGGTCTCTGGTACCACGAAGCTCGATCTCGCCCAGTTCCGTGAATTGGCTGCCTTTGCTCAGTTCGGTTCCGATCTTGACGCTGGCACCAAAGCCAAGCTGGATCGTGGTGCTCGCATCGTTGAACTCTTCAAGCAGCAGCAGTATCAGCCAAAGAGTCTCGCCATCATGGTGCTCTCTCTTTACGCGATGCAAAAAGGTTACTTCGACGATGTCGCCGTGGATCGCATCAAGGAATGCCAAGCCAAACTGGAAGACTATCTCACCACGCGTAAAGCAGCGATGCTGGATAAGCTGGCCAATGAGAAGACTCTCGACAATGTCGAAGAAGACATGAAGGCAGCTCTCGCTGATTTCAAAGCAAGCTGGAAGTAATTTCGATCTGAGATCTAAAAACTTAATTTTCTAGTCATGCCAAGCACCCGCGACATCAGACGCCGAATCAAATCGGTCAAAAGCACGGCCCAAATCACCAAGGCCATGCAGCTCGTCGCGGCTGCAAAGATGAAGAAAGCGCAGGATCAAGCCGCCAACGGTCGCCCCTACGCTGAGTTGCTCAATAAAGTTCTCGTTAGTCTCAAGGACAATGCCGAAGAAGGCGTGCATCCATACTTCTCCGCAGGAAAGGGTGATAAAACACTGGTTCTCCTCATCGCTTCTGACAAAGGTCTGTGCGGTGCGCTGAATACCAACCTGCTCAAGAAGCTGGTTACAACGCAGCTCGAAGGCGAAGTGGATTACGTGACCATCGGCAAAAAAGCCGTTCAGGGCGTGACCCGCCTAGAGCAATTCCGTTCCGGTGAGTACAAGAAGGTGCTCGTCGTCTTCAACAACTTCATCAACACAGTGACAGTCGTCCCTACGGTCGAGCAGTTGCTGCCCGTCAATCCTGTGACTCTGGGTGGTAAGCGTAATTTTGGTAACTTGGCGGAGGCTCCAGCCGCTGGACCTGCCAGTGAATACACCTTTGAGCCTGACGCAGCGACGGTCTTTGAGTCCGTGCTGCCCCAGTATGTCAATGATACCGTTTTCCAAATGGTGCTTGAATCCCGTGCTTCTGAGCATAGCAGCCGAATGGTGGCTATGAAGAACGCTACGGACAATGCCAAGCAGATGGTTAAAGATCTCAGCCTCGAATACAACAAACTGCGTCAGGCTGCCATCACTAACGAACTCCTCGAAATCACCACCGCCAAGATGGCTTTGGAGTAACCACCCATTTCAAATTTTAATTTCAAATTCTCTATGAGCAACATCGGCAAAATCGTTCAAGTCATCGGTCCCGTGGTGGACGTGGATTTCTCTGCTTCAGGCAAGCTGCCTGAGATCTACAACGCCCTCGAAATCCACTATGAAGTCGGTGGCAAAAAAGCACGCCTTATCTGCGAAGTCCAAAGTCACATGGGTGACGGTTGGGTCCGCTCTGTGGCCATGATCTCCACTGAAGGTCTCAAGCGTGGTCTTGACGTGATCGACACCGGCGCTCCGATCTCTGTGCCAGTTGGCGAAGCCGTTCTCGGTCGTATCTTCAACGTGACGGGTGATGCCTGCGATGACCAGCCAGATCCAATCGTCGAAAAACGCTACTCGATTCATCGCCCAGCTCCTTCGCTCGTCGATCAGAATCCATCGGCTCAGATCCTTGAGACTGGCATCAAGGTCATCGACCTTATTTGCCCCTTCACCAAGGGTGGTAAAGTCGGTGCTTTCGGTGGTGCTGGCGTGGGTAAGACCGTCGTCATCATGGAGCTCATCAATAACATCGCCAAAGGCCACGGTGGTTTCTCCGTCTTTGCTGGTGTGGGCGAGCGTACTCGTGAAGGAAATGACCTTTACTGGGAAATGATCGAGTCCGGCGTTATCGCCACGGAGAAGGACGAAAAAGGTCACGTCAAGACCGATGACAAAGGTCGTCCAGTGCTTGCCCCAGGTTCCAAAGTGGCCCTTGTTTATGGCCAGATGAATGAGCCCCCAGGAGCTCGTCTGCGCGTCGCTCTTTCCGCCCTCTCGATGGCTGAGTACTTCCGTGATGAAAAGAACCAAGACGTTCTCTTCTTCGTGGATAACGTGTTCCGTTTCTCGCAAGCTGGTTCTGAAGTTTCTGCTTTGCTCGGTCGTACGCCTTCTGCTGTGGGTTACCAGCCAACTTTGGCCGCTGAAATGGGTCAGATGCAGGAGCGAATCACCTCCACCAAGAGCGGTTCCATCACTTCCTTCCAGGCCGTTTACGTTCCTGCGGATGACTTGACTGACCCAGCTCCGGCTAACACCTTCGCCCATCTTGACTCCACCGTCGTGCTTGAGCGTTCCTTGGCTGAGCTTGGGATCTATCCAGCTGTGGATCCTCTTTCCTCCGTTTCCAAAGCCTTGGCTCCCGACATCGTCGGTGAAGAGCACTACCGTGTTGCTCGTGGCGTCCAACGTGTGCTTCAGCGCTACAAGGATCTCCAGGACATCATCGCCATCTTGGGTATGGACGAACTTTCTGACGAAGATAAGCTCACTGTGTTCCGTGCTCGTAAGCTTCAGCGCTTCCTCAGCCAACCTTTCCATGTCGCTGAAATCTTCACCGGCACCAAGGGCGAGTACGTTTCCGTTAAGGACACCGTCCGTGGCTTCGCTGAAATTCTCGATGGTAAACACGACGATGTGCCAGAAGCCAACTTCTACATGAAGGGTGGCATCGACTCCGTGAAGAAAGCCTAAAGCCTCGTTCTTGGTTCTTGGTTCCTTGTCCTTGGTTAGCTCCTCGAACTCCAGAAATTCAAACTAAGAACTACGAACAAAGAACCACGAACATTTTCCATGCCTTTAAAACTTGAAATCGTCACTCCCGAAGCCCGCATCTTTTCAGATGACGTCGATACCGTCGTGCTTCCAGGTTTCGAAGGTGAAATGGGCATCCTGCCCACGCATGCTCCGTTGGTGACCATTCTGAAGCCAGGTGAACTGCGCTACACCAAAGGTGGAAAAACCACTGAGATGGCTGTTGGCGAAGGCTTGGTCGAAGTCACCGGCACCACGACACGCGTGCTGACAGACATGGCCATCCATTCGGATGCTATCGATGAGAAAGCTGTCGAAGAAGCCATCGCCCGCGCTCACAAGTCCCTTGAGTCCCTCAAGCCGGGTGAGCAGCAGGAAGAGATAGCCGCCGTCATGGCAATGATCCAGCGTAGCACTGCTCAGCTTCACCTGAAGCGCAAGCGTCATACGACAGGGCTTACGCATGAGCAGCGATAGAAAACCTGGATATTATATAGGGCGAGATAAATGAAATCTTTGCTGTACAAATTACCATAATTAGTAATGAGAGTGTAGATGGAATCCAAACCATCTGCCTCTCCCATCACCTTGGCTGCTGACCTCAGTGTGCTACAGCGCCTGCGTTCTGCTTTTGCTCTCATTGAAGACACTCGCCAAACAAGCAAAGTCCTCTACCAGCTTGATGAAGTTCTTGTCTGCTCCTTCTGCGCCATTCTCTGCGATGCTGACTGCTTCACGGATATGGAGGATTTCGCCCAATCTCAACTGCCTTGCCTACGCAGCTTCCTCACCCTCAAACATGGAGTGCCCTCCCACGACGTCTTCCTCAACGTTTTCATGATGATCGAGCCACAAGGCATGATCGACATCCTCAGCCAATGGTGTGGCCCGTTAAAAGACCTGCACATTGCCATTGATGGCAAAACGCTTCGTGGCACTTACAGCGCCGAGTTAGGCCGTCACCGCGTCCACCTTCTGCGTGCCTGGGTAGATGCTCGCTCGCTGAGTGCCGCACAAGTCGTCTGCGAAGAAAAGAGCAATGAAATTGAGGCCATCCCACGCTTGCTTGCTGCACTTGAACTCAGCGGAGCCACCGTCACCATCGATGCCATGGGCACGCAAACCGCCATCGCAGCACAGATCCACGATGCAGGAGCCGACTATGTGCTCTCGCTCAAAGCCAATCAGAAGAACGCACTTAAAGCTGTCAAAGCCGCCTTTGGGGACACGCCTGATGCAAAGCCGATACTCGGCCAACCACCAGAGTCCACGCCGCCGCCAGCAGGAGCCGTCGTGGTAGAAACATTGGAACTCTCCCACGGACGTTGTGAGCGGCGTGAATACCAACTCATAGGAGACCTCAGCTGCTTTGCTAAAAGCTGGAAATGGCCTGGGCTTCAAGCCATGGGTAAAGTGCGGCGTGAAGTGCAACGTAGTCATGATGAGCCGCCGTGGGTAGAAGAGCATTACTTTCTGTGCAGCTTCAAAGATGACATCAAACGCTTTGCCACACTGGTGCGCGGGCATTGGAGTGTAGAAAATCGCTGCCATTGGGTGCTAGACGTGACCTTTGGAGAAGACCACAGCCAAGTGCGAGACAAGACCGCTGCACACAACTTCTCCATCCAACGCGAGCTAGCAATGAAAGTCCTGCGAGATCATCCCAGCAAGATGAGCCTACGCCGCAAACGCCGCCGCGCCTCTCTAGACCCCAACTTCCGCCTCGAACTTCTCGGCTTTATTCATGCGTAAACCCTGGTCATACGATCTGATCAACCTGAATGGAGCTTTCTTAAACCTGATGCCCAGCTTTATTGCTGGGCATCGTGCTTCTTGACCTGCGAGCCTCTTGCAAAAACTTGTTGAGGGGACATGCCTGCCCATAGGATGAGCGTGGCCATAGCCGCTCGTATCTCTTGGCGGGTCGAAACTCCCAGCGCAGAAGATCTGCCTCATTGCGTCCATTTGCGCGCTCAATCTCGCCTGAGACGAGCGGTCCCACCGGGACACGCTCATCCTACGACAGAGCGGCAGCACCACCTTATTTTGCTGAGGTTTTGCAAGTGGCTCATCAGTTAGGGAATAAGTTAATTCATTCCTCTTTCTCTTGTTTCTGGCCCTTCATCCGTGTCACTGCATCCCGCACCACATCCCGCAGTGTCTTCAATCCGAGCTTTTCTCGGATGCGTGAAATGTTAGTGTTGACTGTTTTGTCAGAAATTCCGAGTTCTGCGGCGATCTCCTTTTGCTGAAAATCTTGACCTAACATCTCGTAAATTTGCATCTGTCTGACT
>JAPLUM010000756.1 GCA_026397605.1 Verrucomicrobiota bacterium
ATGGACTTCCGCTTCCTCGGTGCCTCCATGGGCAGCGTCGTAGGTGAAAAAATCACCCGTGCTATTGAGGCAGCTACCGCAGAGCGGAAGCCCGTCATCGTTTTCTCCGCCTCAGGCGGAGCACGCATGCATGAGGGCATCCTCAGCCTCATGCAGATGGCTAAGACCAGTGGTGCCCTCGCTCGCCATTCCCAGGCCTGCCTGCCCTATATTTCCGTGCTCACACACCCGACAACAGGTGGCGTGACCGCCAGCTTCGCGACTCTTGGAGACATCATCATTGCTGAGCCTAAATGCATGATCGGCTTTGCCGGACCACGTGTGGTGAAGGAAACCACTCATGCGGACCTGCCTCCAGGCTTCCAGACAGCTGAGTTCATGATGCAGCACGGCCTCGTAGATCTCATCATCGAACGCAAAGACATGCGCTCTAAGTTGGCTGGGATTTTAAGCTACGCGGCAAAGACGGCCTGAGCGCTACTTTAGCTTCCGCTTTAGATCCCAGGAAAAAAAGACCTTGCAAGCTTGGGCTCCAGCCCACACACTAGTGGCGTTCCTGGTTCTCTCAATCAGGTGAACATTGGTGTCCGCTCTGGTGACTAGAGCTGTGGTTTCAAAGGCATACTTGCTCCAGAAACCCAATCCTGCGACAAGCCTTGGCTTGGCATGAGCGGAGACCGCGGCAAGGCCGCTATTCCCCCATCCGACATCCCATTCCTCCAAGTCAGGAGACACCGACCATTCCAGTCGGTGCCACCCGCCTACCCACCAACTTTTTCCGTCAGCGAATTCATGGCAGGACATAACAAATGGTCCAAGATCAAACGCAGCAAGGCCGTCATCGACGCCAAGCGCGGCAACGTCTTTGGCAAGTTCTCCAAGGAGATCACCATCGCCGCAAAGAATGGCGGCTCTAATCCTGATTTAAACGCCCGCCTGCGCTCCGCCGTTCTCGAGGCCCGCGCTGCCAACATGCCCAATGACAACATCGACCGTGCCATCAAAAAAGGCGCAGGCGAGCTAGGCGGATCAGTCATCGAAGAAGTCACCTATGAAGGCTACGGCCCAGGGCGCATTGCCTTCATGGTCGAGATCGTCACGGATAATCGCAACCGCGCTGCCAACGACCTGCGCGTGCTTTTCGATAAGAATGGGGGCAATTTTGCCGATCCCGGTAGCGTCGCTTATCAATTCACCCGCTGTGGAGAGATCCGCTTGGCCAAAGGCAATCTCACCGAAGATGCCACCACTGAGTTAGCTCTGGAAACTGGTGGCGATGACGTCATCGAAGCTGGCGACGACTGGATCATCTACACGGCCACTGACCAGCTTTTCCAAGTCGTCAGCGCCCTGCGTGAAAAGTCTATCCAGACCACTTCGCAAAAATTTATCTATCGTCCCAATAGCACGACTCTACTCACCGACATCGATACCGCCAAAGCCGTGATCAAACTCTACGACGTCCTAGACGACTACGACGACACCCAGAACGTACATGCCAACTTCGAGATCGCCGATGAAATCGCCGATGCTCTTTCCTGACCCCTTTTGAAACGAATCCTCATGAGCGAAGAACTCCCGTTAGACCTAAAGCCAGCCAAAAAGGCCGCTGCTAAAAAAACAGCTGCCAAGAAAGCGGCACCCGCTAAAAAAGCTCCGGCGGCTAAAAAGGCACCTGCCGCTAAGAAAGCAGTGCCAGTAGCCCCACCAGCGCCAGTAGCCGAAGTGGCCGTCAAAGCACCCACCAAAAAAGTGGCCGCTAAAAAGACAGCCCCTAAAAAGGCTCCGGCCAAGAAAGTCGCAGCCAAAAAAGCACCCGCGCCTGTCGCAGAAGTCGCTGTCGAAGTCCCTGTCGAAGCCGCCGTTAAGCCCAGCACCCGTAAATCGGCGCTCCAGAGAAAAGCGGCGGAAATGCTCATCACCATGCAAGAAGCCGTGGTCGAAGTCCATGCGCCAGCTCCTGCCGCAGACATAGCACCCCAGACCGAAAGCGCCCCAGCGATCGAGCAGCCTATACCGGCAGCTCCAGCCGCGCAGACAGAAACAGTCGAAGCTGCGCCTGCACCTGAAATCACCGCCACTCCAGCGGCCGAAGCCACCGGCGAAGGTCAAGGCAACCCTGAAGGCCAGCCACCTGAACGCCGTAAAACCAAATTTGAGCGTTGGAAAGAGCGCCGCGAGCGCTTCAAGCAGGAGAAAATTGCCCGCCGTTTAGGTCTTGAGGGAAAAGCTCCTCCGACTCAAGGTGGCGAAGGCAGACCAGCCCATGACGATGAATACTCACGCCCACCTGAAGTGCCGCTCGGTCCGCCAGAGCCAGCAGATGGCGTCCTGGAAATGACCCCCAAAGGCTACGGCTTCCTGCGTCAGCGTGAGCGCATGTATGCTCAGAATCCGAATGATGCCTTCATCTCTGGCGACTTCGTCCGCCAATACGGCCTGCGTGAAGGCATGTATGTCAAAGGCATCTCCCAGAAAGGCCCTCGTGGTCCGCAGATCACCAGCGTGGCCGAGGTTAACGGCCGCGTGCCAGAGTCCATGCGTGACATGCCGCTCTTTGAGGAGCTCAAAGCCGTCAATCCCAACAAAAAGATCCAATTTGAAACCCGCAAAGATCGGTTCACCACGCGTGTGATCGACATGTTCACGCCTGTCGGACGTGGCCAGCGTGGACTCATCGTCGCCCCGCCTCGCGCTGGGAAAACCACCCTGCTACAGCACATCGCTGAAGCCGTTGTGGAGAACCACCCTGGCATGCACCTCATGATTCTCCTTGTCGATGAGCGGCCCGAAGAAGTCACCGAGTTCAAGCGCATCCTGCCCAAGGCTGAGATCTACGCCAGCTCCAACGATCAGGACGTCAAGAGCCACACCCGCATTGCCTCCTTTGCCATCGAGCGTGCCAAGCGCCTCGTCGAATGTGGAGATCACGTCTTCATCCTCATGGACTCCATTACGCGCCTAGCCCGTGCCTTTAACAACGCCAAGCAAGGCGGCGCTACAGGCAGTGGCGGTATGGGCGTCGGTGCCATGGAGATCCCACGCCGACTCTTTGCCGCTGCGCGAAATACCCGCACCGCAGGCAGCCTCACCATCCTGGCCACCGCACTGATCGAGACCGGCAGCCGCATGGACGACGTCATCTTCCAGGAATTCAAAGGCACCGGCAACATGGAGCTCGTGCTCGACCGCAAGATCGCCGAGCAATTCTATTATCCTGCCGTGAATATCTTTAAATCCGGTACTCGCCGTGAAGAGCTACTGCTCCAGCCCTTCCAGCTCGATAAAATCCACATGCTCCGCCGCGGCCTGGCCGGTCATAAGCCGATCGATGCCATCCAGCGCGTCCTCCAGCTCTTTGAGCGCTACCCTAGCAATGCTCAAATGCTGGTGGACCTGCCAAGCAAGAGCTAATCACTGATTGGCTAACGCTACTTCACTCCGCCGATTCAAAAATTGGCGGCTGTGAATGATGGTGAGAACAGCGGCAGAAAATTGACCACTGTTCTTTTTCAGCGCTTCCTGCATTTGAACCATGAGCGCTTTGTCACTTGGCAGAATTTGCCGTCCGAGAGAGTAGCCGAGAAGTTTACGACTTAATTGAGCCATGAAATGGGACTCATTCTTTTTGAGATACTGGCGCAGGCCATCAAGGCCTTGAAACTGAGTGCCATCTTTCAGTTCACCCCGGTCATCAATATCAGCTTCAGCTCGGAAGCGGCCGATGGGATCAAAGCGCTCCAGCGCAAAGCCCAGTGGATCAATACGGTCATGACAAACCGAACAGGCCTGATCCGCACGATGCTGCATGAGGGCCTCTCTCAGGCTGGCAGGCTTGCTGACTTCCTTGAGTTCAGGAACATTCGGCGGAGGTGGTGGTGAACTAAATCCGAGGACTACTTGATACAGGTAATCACCACGAAGCACAGGACTCGTGCGGCTAGCGCGGGAGGTTTTTGTCAGGATAGCTCCCATGCCCAAAAGACCACCGCGATGATGTTGTGCGACTTTAACCTCACGGAAATGATTCCCCACAATGTTTGGCACACCGTAGTGCCAGCCAAGCCGTTCATTCATGAAGCTGTAATCCCCACCGATGATGTCGGCGATGTTACGATCCTCGCGCACGAGATGCGTGAAAAACTCCACCACCTCCCGCTGCATGTCTGCACGTAACTCGGCAGTGAATTGAGGGAACATCTTTTCATCGACAGTGCTCTTTTCATCAAAGCCACTGAACTTGAGCCACTGGCCTGCAAACTCTTTGCCGAGTGCAGCTGCCTTTGGATCGCGAAGCATGCGTTTCGTCTGAGCAGTCAGCACTTCGGGCTTGGTGAGACTGCCATCATCAGCGAGCTTACGCAGTTCCCAGTCCGGTAATGAGGCCCATAGAAAGTAACTGAGTCGTGAGGCCAGTTCATGAGCACTGAGCCTTACATCACCAGACTGAGTCACGGTAAGCGGCCGCGTTTCGGCTTTAAACAGAAAATGCGGTGAGGCAAAAATACGCACGATGACTTCACGGGCAACAGACTCGGGGTCCAACTCCTTCTGCCGACCGGCAAAGAAAAGAGCATCCAATTTCTTTTTTTCCTCATCCGTGATAGGCCTGCGCCAGGCACGCTTGGCGAACTCTTGGAGGTGCCAGATTATGGACCCATCAAAGTGTTTTTGCTGGTCAGGCTTCAAGTTAGGGATGCTGACATAAGTCCAGTCTTTTTTCATCGCTTCGAGCTGCCAACGCTCTTTCTGACCAAGCAATTGGCCGAGCTGATCGTCACTGAAGTAATACACGCTGATACCTGGCTTACCGTTGCGGAAGAGGTTATCAGCCACTTCTTCCAGCCGTCTCTCAAGCATGTCAGGAAAAGCCACCTTCATCTTGTTGAAATCGTTCATGGTTTCGCCTGATTTTTTGGTGCTGCGCGCCAGTGAAAGTAGTTCTCTTTCTTCTTACCGATGCTGACTTCTATGTAGGTCACCAGGGCAATATCCCCTTTGTTTCCATCTCCGGTATCACCGATGCAAAGATAGATTTGACCTTTGTCCTTCACAGAAGTCTGCATGCTGTAGGGACGGATGCCATCGCTATCCTGCTGCTGACGCTGCACGCCGCTGCCAGGGTGCTTCGGATTATTCCAGGAGTGAAGCTGCACCTCGATCCCTTTGATGCGCTCCAACGCTGTCTTTTCATCCGCGGGCAGCTCCCGCCAAGCCACACGCGTCAGATCAAGATAACGACTTGGAGGCTCCGTGCTGTTTACCAGATTCCACCAGTTGTTTAAAAAGTGAACACTCAGCTTCATCTCCTTAGCCAGCTGATCCAAGGGCGTCTGTCCGTGCTTATGCTTCCAGCAGGCCAGCATGTACTCAGCTTCACGCATCGGTTCATCATCTTTGGGTAGATGCGGGGCCGATTTCTGCTGATACCATACATAGAGTCCCTGCTGGGCTTGCGCCTTCAACTGCTCCTTGCCGCGCAGACCGATGCGCTGTGGATGAAACACAATGCCTGTCCCCGGCATGATCGTCGCATTGTCAGCAAGCTTCCGTGCTGCATTGAGATACTTGTCCATCGCCGCTGGACTCATGAAAAGTACATCACCCGTGTTCGTGAAGCCCTCACCACCGCCACCGTCGGTTTGGAATTCATCTGCCAGATCATAGCTCTGCCCAGTGAGATCACGGATGGTATGATCATACTCTACATTCGTGAGCCGACGCATGGTCACAGGCCCAGGATCACCCGACTGCGACTGCGCCAAGTAATCCAGTTCTGCATTGACCCAGCCAATTATTCCAGCCTTTTCTTCGGTGGTGAGCTGCTTGGCCTTTCGTGGCGGCATGTCACCATTCTCGATGCTATCTTTGACCTTCGTCCAGATTTCAAACTCCTTGGCAACGTTCGGGTCCGTAGCGAACTTCTTCAAATCCACATCACCCTTCATCTTATCCGCATTGTGGCATTCGTAGCATTTAGCGGCGAACAAAGACTCCGTATTTTTCCAGTCAGCAGCATCAACTGGAAGAACAAAAATGGCTAAAAAAACAAATGGCAAGGCAACACAACGCATGGGGGGATAACTACTACGCTGTGACTGTGGCACTTTTCATGCCTGTTTTCGCTTTGATTACATTCCGCTTTGCTTTCTTAAAGGGCCCCCAGGACGTGCGGAGGTGAGCTTTGTGTCACGAATGACGGGAATCCCTCTGACCAGGACCTGACTGAAGCCTCCGGCGTAATGATGGGGATCACTGAAAACGCTGGGATCGCTTATTTTGGCTAGATCAAAGAGGACGATATCGGCGCATGCACCGACTCGGAGGACACCGCGATCTTTGAACTGGAAGGTCTTCGCGGGCAGACTGGTCATACGGCGGATGGCTTCCTCCAATGAAAGCACTTTTTGCTCGCGGACATACTGGGCTAAGATGCGGGCGTTGTTGCCATAGCTGCGGGGATGAGGAACATCTTCGCCAAGCACACGTGGTCCGCCATCACTAGCAATCATGGTAAGTGGATGCTTCAAAAAGGTGGTGAGGTCAGCTTCATTCATGCCATGAAAGATGCCACTGCCGCCGCCGCGTTTTTCGATGTCGAGAAGCATCTCGATTTGGTCTTCCAGCCTGTCACTACCACGAACTCTTTGAGTAGCTTCAGGAATGCTGAGGCCATTTAGAGATGGGTCTGCGGCGAATCGTGCGATCACGGCGTAGCTGTAATCTTTGCGACCACTGCGCTGAAGAATCGCTTTCATGCCAGTGATGATTTCGGCCTTCTTTGCAGGATCCGCCAAACGCGCGGCAAAGTCAGTTCGAGTGCCCTCCAGAGCATGGTCAGGTATGGCCTGGCGCAGGCCGGTGCTTGATGCGGTATAAGCATAAAGATCGTGGGTAATTTGCAGCCCTTCCTGACGGGCTTTGTCTAGATAAGTGAGGACCTCAGCGGCCTTTCCCCAAGCGGTGGGGCCAGAGAGCTTGATGTGGCTGAGTTGGGTGCGGACCTGGGCTTCTCGGGCAATTTTTGTCAGTTCATCCAATGCGCCAAAAATGCCTACAGTTTCAGAGCGCATGTGACTGGCATAGACGCCGTCATACCGTGCCACCACTTGAGCCAACATGATGATTTCATCTGTCTTGGCAAAGGAACCCGGCAAATAAACGAGGCCCGTGCTCATGCCGACCGCACCGTCTTTCATGGCTTGATCCACGAGTTTCTTCATAGTGGCCAATTGATCCGCAGAAGGTGCGCGGATGAATTTCCCGCCCATACCTTGCTCACGGACATCACCATGGCCAATCAGAGTGGCAACGTTTAGCGTGGTGCCCGTTTTTTCGATCTCCCCAAAGAAACGCGCCACATCCGTGCGGGACATGCCACAGTTACCGGTCACGATGGTGGTGACACCCATGCGCAGGAAATTCTCTGCGGCAGGAACATCGCAGATCTTTTCCGAGTGCGTGTGGACGTCGATGAACCCCGGCGCGACATATTGACCTGCGGCATCGATCACTTCCTGCGCTGCGCCCGTGACCTTGCCAATGGCGGTGATGCGTCCGTCCTTGATACCAATGCTGCCGCTCGTGGCTGGAGCACCCGTGCCATCGACGATCTGAGCGTTTTGGATGAATAGATCATACTCGACTGCCGGCAGTGCCGAGAGTGAAGCCAAGGTGAGAAAAATAAATAGCCGCATGGAGGGCATGACCAACGAAGATAATAAATGCGGTCTTGCTGAGTTAGACGAAATCAAGCTAAGCTGCCGCACTTATGGAAAATGTTGCCTCCCGAAAGCCTTGGTATCGCGTTCTTTACATTCAGGTGATCATCGCGGTGATTATCGGAGTGCTCGTGGGTTACCTCGACCCCGCGTTAGGCTCTAAATTGAAGCCGCTGGGAGATGGCTTCATCAAGCTGGTCAAAATGATGATCGCTCCGATCATCTTCTGCACAGTGGTGCATGGCATTGCCTCCATGGGTGATTTGAAAAGGCTGGGGCGTGTGGGGGCCAAGACGCTGCTTTATTTTGAGGTGGTCTCGACATTGGCTCTCATCATCGGACTGATCGTGGTGAATGTGCTACAGCCTGGCGTGGGCTTCACTCCGAAAGGTGAAGTCTATCATGCTACGGCTCCAGCAGCAGCCATCGAGTCCAGCCACGGCTCGGTCGAGAAGTCCAAGACACTAAGCACCGCCGAGTTTTTATTGCACATCATTCCCGACACCTTCCTCGGAGCCTTTGTCTCCGGGGATTTATTGCAGGTACTCTTCATTGCTATTCTCACAGCCTTTGCCATCGCGATGATGGGAGATCGGGGGAAACCCGTGCTCACGGTGATCGACTATGGGTCAGAGGTGTTTTTTGGCCTGATGCAGATGCTGGTCAAGGTAGCACCCATCGGTGCTTTCGGGGCCATGGCTTACACTGTCGGTGCGCATGGATTGGGCGTGTTAGGCAGACTCATGACGCTGATGGCGGGTTTTTATCTCACCGCCGGTTTTTTTGTCATCGTGGTGCTCGGACTCATCGCGCGAGTCTCTGGCTTCTCGATTTTCCGTTTTCTCAATTTCATCAAAGATGAGCTCTTGCTGGTTCTAGGAACGAGTTCCTCTGAGACCGCGCTTCCAGGATTGATTCAGAAAATGAAGCGTCTCGGCTGCGGACACGCCACAGTCGGCCTGGTGGTGCCCACGGGGTACAGCTTCAATCTAGATGGCACCAACATCTACATGGCCATGGCAGCGGTCTTTTTGGCACAAGCAACCAATACGCCACTGGATTTAAGTCATCAAATCAGCCTGCTGCTCGTGGCCATGGTCACCTCCAAGGGAGCTAGCGGCATCACTGGGGCAGGCTTTGTGACTTTAGCCGCGACGCTACAGGCAGTGCCAGGCATCCCGATTGAATCGTTGGCACTGCTCGTCGGGATAGATCGCTTCATGAGCGAGTGCCGGGCCCTGACCAACTTCATTGGCAACGGTGTCGCCACCGTCGTCATTAGCCGCTGGGAGGGAGAGTTGAGCGTAGAAATGCTGAATCAGAATCTACGCATGATTGATCCCATTCCCCTGCCCCCGCCGACTCACTAAACACGCTGTCCCATTTGCTTCAGCTTGGCTTCGCCCTCGGTCCAGGGGACTTCATGGGGGAAGCGTTTGCTGGCAGCAGCGAGGGCGGCGGTGACGCCCGCGGCTTCTCCCATGGCCACAGCATTGCCGGTGACTCGGTAGCTGGAATGGGCAATGAAGTCTCCGCTGATGCAGCGGCCTGCCATCATGAGGCCATCCACCTCTTTGGCAATCAGAGCACGCAGCGGAATGTCATAAGGTGTTACTTTGATGCCGCGATTCGTGTAACCCGCTTCTTTGTTATGCTCTGCGGTCAGCGCATGGATATCCACCGAAAAAGTAGGGCGCACGACGCCGTCCTCATAGCGTGCTCCTTTGATGAGGTCATCCTTAGTCACAGTAAAACGGCCAGCGATGCGGCGGCCATCCCGCACACCGATCTGCTCAGCGGTGGCAGCGAGTTGGATGCCTGCCCATGGGCCACCGAGTTTGCGCAGGCCAGTGACGATTTTGTTCATCTCACTGCGCGCACGGATAGTGGCTTCGGTGACTTGCGCAGCATCATAGGGGATGACGCTGAACTCGTGATTCATCATGACGAGCAGTAAATTATCCCTCACCTGCCAAAGCGTGGGCTTGGAGTAGGAGGGGAAGAAGCCAGCGCGCTTGATCTCCGCCAGAAAAGCTTCTTTAGCGATGCCGTCTTGCCTGCTGGGATCAGAGCCATGGATGAACGGGGCCAAGGCCGCTGCATCTTTCGCCACAAGCAAGGCATTGAGCGACATGGGCTGGCAGGGGCAGGCTTTCGACTCACCGATTTCAAAAGCGCATCCCGCCAGTGCACCGAGGTCGCCATCACCAGTGGTGTCGATGAAAACGGGGGCGCGCCATGCTTGACGGCCTGATTTGGACTCCGTGACGATGGTGGTGAGGCGGCTGCCTTCTTTGTAGGCAGCGGCTACGCGAGTGTGGAGTTGCAACTTCACACCAGCCTCCACACACATGTCCTCTAACAGCAGTTTCATGCCTTCGGGTTCATAACAGATGCTTTTTTGACTGGTGCCTCGGCGCGCGTCGCGTTCATCCAGGCGTTTGGTCAGTTCTTTGGCAAAGCCAGGCTTATCAAAGTCCAGCAAATAACCCAGCAGACCAGCCGTCCAAACGCCACCCAGACAGCCCCGCCACTCGAAGAGCCGCACTCTGGCTCCCGCGCGTGCCGCCGTGATGGCAGCGGTGACGCCTGCTGGACCGGCGCCGCAGACGATGACGTCTGCGTCCTGTACGAGCGGCAGATCTTGCGCTGGCTCATGAAAAGTCTGGCCGTCCGAAGAGATCGCTTTTTCAACCTCTGCGGCTGACATCAGCGCAGGTGTGATGGTGGCACCAGTAAAGGCAGCACGCAGAAAGTGGCGGCGATTGAGATCAGTCGGGATGGCAGGAGTCATGCAGGGCACCTTACTTTACGCTTCGATCCGCCACATTCATGCAGTGTCTCGGCTTCACGGTGAAGGCCAACTGGTGTGGATCACAGCGCCGTTAGAGAATGTTGGAAAGAGTGGCGGCGGTGCGGGTCTCGGCTTGGGTCTTTTGCAGAATACGCTCAACATGCTTCTCCACGGTGCGGGGTGAGCAGCCGAGGATCTGGGCTATTTCTCGGTTCCGCTTCCCCTGGCCCACCCAGTAAAAGACCTCCTGCTCGCGGGCGGTGAGTAAGCCTGCGAGGCTGCTTCTGTGAACGTGTGCCCACTGCGTGCGCTTAGCCGTCTGGCGTAAATGCGTGAGCACGGGTTTCAGCGCCCAATGGACACGCGCTAACCACTGGCTTTCATCCTGCTTGAAAGCGCGTCTCTCACGTCCCAGCACGGGGGCAAAGATGGCGGCTGAACTCTCAGGCCCCTCAGAGATTTCCACTGCCATCATGTGGCTCAGGCCCATATGAACGCAGACTTCGTGCTGAAAGACATTTTGACTCCAGCTCTTACGGGAGCAGAGGTCTTGCGCGAGAATCGGGCCAGCATCAGGCTGGGCAATCATTTGCTGGAGAAACCGGTTTTCCGCACGGAACGTCATCATCGGCTCAAACAATTCTGGGCCAGGCATCTGCCTGACATACATAAAACCTGACTCACCAGGTTTAGTCATGGCTAGACTGCGCGGCTCAATGACCCACAATGCCTGATCAAGTGTGAACCAGGAGACTATTTGATCCATGACGAGGGCACGCATTTCCGCTCCTGGCCCCTGAGTCAAGACCTCACCACAAAGGTCGGATAGACTGCGTTCAAGTCGAGACGGCGAGAGTGACAGATGAGCATTCATAGTCTTTCGTGGGAACGTTTTCCCTGCGCATGGCACTGCCCATGCCGCTGCCGCCAGCGCCTGCTGGGGTAATGTTGGTGACGGGCAGGGAAATGGATTTCAGTTTGCTAAAATAGCCGGTATAGCGCTCACCCTTGCGCAACACTGCGACGGGGCGGCGCAGGTATTGCTCATGGAGACTCAGCGCGTCTTTGCGCGAGGCACCACGCAGCAGCACTTGGTTAGATCCGGCGGGTGCGCCTGCCAGTGTGGCCAGTACGAGATATTGTCCATTATAAGTCTCTACCTCCACGCGACTAATGACGCCGATGGTGGCTGGGGCACAGCCTGGGGCGGGATCTCCCTCACGCAGAAGCACGAGCATGACGCCGCTGACGTTGGGGCTGTCTTGGCCGAGCAGCAGTGCCATGTCATTGGCTGTGGTGACGCCAGTGCCGCTGAGCTGCACGAGGGCTATGGTCTGGAGTCCGGCCCGCCAGTAATTGATAAAACGGGCGATCTTCACGCCTGTGAGACCGGTGACGAGATCGCCTTTACGCATGACGAGGCCGGTATTTGACCACAGGCCTTCATTGTTGGCGCTGGTGGCTGGCGCACTGAGGGTGGCGCGGAAAAGGGGACTGAGGTCATCTTGCGTCTCGCCGATAAACGTAGAAAAGCTGGTCCCAGGAGCTGCGCCTGGGGCTGGGTTACCGCGCTGCGCGAGAATGCTCAAAGGTTGGTTAAAAGCTTGTAGAAAGAGGCCGCTATTGTGAGCGGCGTCCGTTTGTAGCGCGGCGCTATAGACGACTTTGTCCGCATTCAGGGAAACGCGACCGGTGAACTGCCCAAATTTCGTCTGTGAGATCACCAGGGTGCTGTTCTCCCGCATCCCTTCCTCGATCCGCGCAAAGGTGCTGGAGGCTCCGGGCTGGATGAAGATCAACCCCGTATCGTTGACGGCGCTGGTGCTGGTGGCAGGGTCCGTGCGCAGCTTCACGACTGCTGCGGCGCGGTCTTCGGTGGTGGACTGGACGAGCTTCGTAAAGGACTCGATGCGCGCGCCTCCGTATGGGTTGTTCGTATTGCCTGCCTGCCAGAGGATGCTCGTCGCGGTGCCGTTATCCTTCATGACCACCTGGTTGTTAGCCGTGGTGACGCCCGTGCCTGAGAGCTTGGCGGTGTAGAGACTGACATTGGCTTGATTGATCAAAGGTGTGCCGACACTCACTACATTGCTACCAGCCACGAGTTGGCGACTTTTCAGCACCAGATCTAGCGTGCCCCCCATCGTGGACCAGAGGCCGTTGTCTTTCCCCGCATTGGAGCCTGCGCCGATGAGTGAGCTCAAGAAGGCGACCTCGCCATCGATATTGATAAAAGCGTCGCCAAAGGTATTGAAGGTAGTTTCAGCCGACCCTGGGGTGAAGCTCCCACGCTGGGCGATGCTGGTCATCGGCAGCGGTCGGGTGATGGTGCGGAAGACGTAGACGCAGCTTTTGTCCTGGGGCAGCAGGTTATCACGGGCTTGACTGATGATGCTGCCATTGTGCATGGCGACACCTTCACGGCTGAAGTAAGAGCTGCTGCCAGCTGGCGCGGGGATCTTTTGCATCTCCGTGAGTGACGCAGAGCGCAGATCAAAGACATAGATGATGCTGTCACCACTACCTGCGGCAACGAGGCCTGCGCTGGCGGCTAAGGAGGCACCGACACCGTTACTGTCGCTATCCGCGAGCACACGCTCCGTGCCTGTGATGGTGTCGATGACGTAGAGCTTGTCTGAAGTGATGTCGGTAAGGACGACTTTCCCCTCTGTCATAGCGACGTGGTGGCCCAGTCCCTGGTTCGCCACAGCGGTAGAAAAGCTGAGCTTCTTCACCAGTGTGGCGGTGCGCAGGTCATAAAGGTAGGCACTGCCTTTGCCCATATTGTTGGATGTAGCCGTAATGACAGCCAGCGGGCCGTCCGTGGCGATAGCAGCGCCAAAGTAGTCTGATGCGACGGTATCACTGGGCTGAAGCTTAGCCATGTGCAAGCCTGTGCGCAGAGAGAAGACATGCACGGCCCCACGATAGGCGTCGCTGTCCCTCGCTCCCACCAGCACCGAGTCACCCGAGACGGCGAGGGTCTCACCCAAGTAGTCGGTGGTGCCAGTTGGCGGTATGAGCTCACGTAGCTTCGCTCCCGTTTTGAGGTCGTAGATATAAACTTTGCCCGTCTGAAAAAGGCGGTCACTGCTGATCACCGCCAGATCACCAGCGATCACACAGGTGTCACCAAACTGTTCGTTCGCAGTTGCAGGCGCAGGCGGCAGGATCTTCCGCACCCAGGCCCCAGTCACGGCATCAAAAAGCTGAATAGCCCCCTGCTTAGCGGCCTGCTCAGAGGCATCCGTCGAGCCGATGAGTATCCACTTATCCGAGATGGCAAGGCTACGCTCAGAGTTGGAAAGGCCGAAGTCATAGTCCGTGGAGTTACCGGTCCACTTGGGGGCTAGACGCAGGACTTGCAGATCTTCCGCACTGAGGGTGGCGCTCAGCGTCGCAGCGAGCAAACCAAGCAAGAGAGATGGAGAAAAAGTGATCATAAAGTGAAAGCGGTAATGGACTTTTCAGAGCGTTAAGGGATGCCTTTCATGACTTGGCGGACACCATTTTCGAACTCCAGCGTCAGCACGATGTTCGTCGCTGTATCAGAGCTACTTGCACGACTGATGGCACTGCCAAGGCCCGTGGTGCCTGCGCCACCTGCGGTGATATTTCCCGTAGGCAGTGAGATAGACTTCAGCTTGCTCGGCTGATTGCTATAGAGTGCGCCTTTCCGCAGGACCGTACTGGGGCGGCGCAGAGAGGACAGCCCAGTCATAGCAATGGCGTGCGAGTAACCTCGGAGTAGTGCTAGATTCGTATTGCTGGGTGCGCCAGCCAAGGTCGCTAAAACATAATAATGACCGAGATAGATCTCCACCTCCACACGGCTGATGATGCCGATGGTGGCCGCACCGCAGCCAGGCGCGCTGTCTCCCTCCCGCAGTAAGACCTCAATGCTTCCTGCAAAAGGGGCACTCTGGTAGAGCAGCAGCGCCATATCATTCGCGGCAGTCACTCCAGTGCCGCTGAGCTGGACCAGCATCATGGTCTGGGCAAACGTCTCCCAGTAGTTGATGATCTTACTCACCTTCAGCCCGTTGAGTGCAGGGATGACATCCCCCTTGCGCAACACTCGGGTGTAGGTCCCAGCAGCGCTGCGCGTACATAGCACTTCATTGTTAGCCGCAGTGATCGGGGCGGTCGGCGGTGCGGCGCTATCAGCTGCCAGCGTGGCGCGGAACAGATGCAGATCATTATCATCCGAGGTCTCACCAAGGAAAGCGGAGTAACGGGCACCGCTGCCACCAGGCTCGATACGGTTCACCGCGCTTGTCGTCGCCACGATGACCTCATTTGCGCCAGTGATCTTACTGACCAGCGCCTGACCCGTTTTGCTACCTGCGCCGATGTTGTTATAACCGACGCTATAAATCGCTGCCGTATCGTAAAGGGCGACACGACCCGTAAATTGACCATAGTAAAGATTGTCATCACCGCCGATGCTTTCATATTCCTGTTCGACTTCTGTCAGCTCACCCGCAGTCCCCAGAAACAGACCGCTGTCATCAATCGCCGTGGCGGTGAAACCCGACCCTGTGCGTAAATTAAAGCTACAGGCGATGTGATCACTATCCCCAGCTTGGACAAAGGTGGGAAAGTTGCGCGTGGTGCGGCTGAGAGGATTCACCGCATCCCCGCTACGAATCAGCAGAGAATTCACCCCACTAAGCTGCGTGATGATGCCTTCATTATTGAAAGCCGTCACGCCAGGGCCGGTGAACCGAGTCTGGTAAAACGCCCTGTCACTGCGATTCAGCACCGGCCTGCCCAGGCTCAGCACCGTGCCAGCGCCCAGCAGCGCGCGGTGACCGACACTCCCATAAAGATCCGACCAGGCACCTATGGCTTTGCCGTTACTAGATCCCAATCCAGTCAATGTACTACTGTAGGCAACCTCCGCCAAAGGGTCGATGAAGGCCTCACCAAAGCTACCATAACTGGCGTCAACCATACCAGGAGCATAGTCACCACGAGCCGCCACTTTGGTCATACCCAGTGGACTGCTCATAGTTCCTCACCTGCAGCAGCGACAGCGGTGCCTTGGTGTAGTGCAAGAGCGCTGCCACCATAGGCGTTATCCACCCCATCTGGTTCCACGATGCGCTGCATTTCAGTCGTAGAGTTTGAGTTGATATCAAACACATGCAGAGTCCCTGGCGAACCCACAAACGTGCCGCAGCCAGCAAGAAGAAGACCACCCTCCGCGACCAAAGAAGTGCCAAGAAAGGAATAGTTTAAACTGCTTGAGACGAGAATCTTCTGCGTATCCGCAGCCAAGTTAAACTGGAAAATTTTGCCGTTTTGGTTGGGCGGCCCATAACCTGCGCCGAGGAAGACTCGACCACCGCTCATGGCAATGGCCCCGCCTGCTTCATCACCAGCCACACCACCTGTAGGGACCAGCTTCTTCACCAGTGCAACACTACGCAAATCATAGACGTAGGCACAGCCGGTGAGAGCACTCGCACCCCGCGCACTTATAGCGACTAGCCCACCGTCAATAGCCAGGGCTTCGCCTACGTAATCATTCGCCACGCTATCCGCCGGCTGAAACCGAGCGATGTAATTCCCCCTGCGATCAAACAAATAGGCGGCCCCACGAAGATCATTCGAATTGGGTGCACCCACAACGATACCATAGCTGGAAATGCCCACCGCCGCGCCAAAACCGTCAGCTGCCATAGTCGGCGATTTGATCTCAATGAGCTTTTTACCCGTCGAGACATCAAACACATACACACTTGAGCTATAGCCCCCGATGACAGCCACATTGCCCAAAATGGCGCAGCTAAATCCGAATTCCGGTAGCGCCCCACCTACTAGGGCAGAAATGCTTCTCACCCAAGCTCCAGTAGTGGCATCAAACACCTGAACCAGCCCCCCTTGACTCCCCGCAATGATCCACTTTTCAGACAGCGCGACAGATGGCGCATAGTAGCCACCCAGATACCGGTTTGCTGAACTCGCCCCCGGCCAGCGTCCTGTCAATTTCAGTTTCTGCAAGTCCTGCGCACCGAGTGTCCCCGTAGCCACCAGCCATAAAGCCATCATGCGCGCAAGACCGAGTCTGCAAAAGAGTGAAGTGATCATGGCATCCAGACTGCCGCATGCCGTAAATTCTGTCTATACGTAGGCCTACGTATGCCTAGCCTCAGTTTTATCCTTACACCTCACTTCTGGTTGTCGTGAAAGAGCTTGAATAAGAATTGGCTGAAAAGAGTTTAAAATGGGGCATCTTCGGATCGTCTCTCTCTTTGCATGAAATTCATTGCTCTCCTTTTAACTCTTCTCAGTGCTGTGCCTGCCTTTGGCGAGGTCGAAATCAATCTGGATAAGCTTGGCACCAGTCTCGGTGGCTGGAAGGCTCGCAAGGGCAAGGCGGCCGAATATGAGATCTCGGAGTCGCTTTACCGCACGTATCAGCCAGAGACATCCCCTTCCCCAGATGGCGGCATCTTTGTTTCCATCCGTATCGATCATGTTCGCGGCTTCATGGCCTCTGACGATCATGCCAGCCTAGAGCTGAGCTTTGCCAATGATGGCACGCTGGTCACAGCGCAGAGCAGTCTGGCACTACAAGGACGCACGATCAGCAGCGAACTGATCAAAGGCGGTGCTTCGGCATCGACCTCTGTGGCGGCACCGTATGTGGACCGCGCCGTGAAGATCGGAACGGATCTGGTGGCGGATTTATCCTCTAAACTGCTGCGGGAAAAGATCGTGGAGCCAGGCCGTGTGTCCTTCCCTGCGGCAATCCGGCATAATTATAATCTGATCTATCAGTCTGTACAGGTGAAAGCGGATAAGCCTGCGATGCCCAGCGAGACCACCGGTGCTAAGCCGCCAGAGTCTCTGCCAGAGGACAAAAAACCCGCTGAGAAAACCGATGCACCCGCTCCTGCCGCAGAAGAAAAGAAACCCGAAGAACCTGCCAAGCCAGGCACCAAGACCGTCTTTGATGCGCATACCAAAAAGGAAGTGCCACTGCCAGAAATGAATCCTTACAATGGCAACGGAGCACCCAAAACTCCGCTGCCTGCCAACACCAAAGCCGAAATGCTAGGGGTGGGTAAAGAGGCGCTGAAAATCGCGCGGGATGTGGTGAAAGAGGGGATGAAGTAATCACCCAAGATTCACAGGATCAACATCCCAGGTGACAATGATGTCTTGCGGCAGAGTGATGGACTCGACGACGGACTGGATGTAGCGGGCGAGCGGGCGGATGCGGTCACTGCGGAGCATGAGCTGGAAACGGAACTGGCCGTGAGCTTTGGTGAGATTGGAGGGCGATGGCTCACCCATCAGGGTGCCTGGAGGAAGTTTGGCCGCGAGTCGCTTATGCAGGGTGGTCAGGGTGAATTCCGCCTGCGCTTCGTGTTTGCCACGGCTGCTGATGATTACGACATGGCTGTAAGGCGGATATTTGAAAGCTTGGCGATGCTCCAGCTCCTGCTGAGAAAAACCCTCGAAGTCATTATGCCTGCTAAACTGAATGGCCGGACTGTGCGGCGCGTAGGTCTGCACAAAGACCTCGCCTTTGACCTCTCCACGACCTGCGCGACCAGCCACTTGGATCAGCAGCTGCAGGGTGCGCTCCGCCGCTCGGAAGTCAGGAATGTTGAGCGCTGTGTCGGCATTCAGCACGCCGACGAGCGTGACGTTAGGGAAATCCAAACCTTTGGCGATCATTTGGGTGCCAATCAGGATGTCTAGCTTTTGCGCACGGAATTCCTTCAGCGTGTCACGCAGTTGGTTTTTCCGCTGCATAGTATCAGTGTCCACACGCGCCATGCGAGCATGGGGAAAAATCTCCCTCACAGCCGCCTCCACGCGCTCGGTGCCAAAGCCGCCATACTTCAGCGCGGGATCATTGCAGGAAGGGCATTTTGTCGGTGGGATTCGACGCGCACCACAGATGTGACAGACGAGACGATTGTCCTTTTTATGCAGAGTCATAGGCACCGCGCAGTC
>JAPLUM010000674.1 GCA_026397605.1 Verrucomicrobiota bacterium
CTATTTTTATGTGGAAGGAGATTCCTTTCCTGCTGCAACGCTGATGCCGACGCCGATGGTCGGGATCACGGCGTGGCAACAGCAGTTGCCGATTCCAGTGGGTTACTTCAGCAATGTCACCAATCCTGAAACAGACACGGGATCGCTAGGATATGGGCAACCGAATGTGTGGAAGATCCCGCTTGTGCCAATGGCTGCGGCATCGCCAATCTCGCTGACGGGGAACTTTCTGCGCGGTGCGGTGGCTTTGGGTGCCAATGGCATCCCGATCTTTAATCCTCGCAACAATACAGGTCAGTTCTCGCAGGCGATTGGCGAGCTGGATGCCTACGGTGGCCACTGCGGTCGTGCGGATGATTATCATTACCACATCGCACCGACGCATTTGTATAGCGTGCTGACGCCCGACAAGCCTTGTGCTTGGGCTCTCGATGGTTATCCGATTTATGGTTATGTGGAGCCCGATGGCAGTGCTCAGCAGGCTTTGGATACGGATGGTGGGCACAATCACGGAGCTTGGGGGTATCACTACCATGCACGCGGCACTTACAATTCGGGCACTTCAAAGTGGACGCCTTTATCGCCCTATCTCATGAATGCCATGCACGGTGCGGTGGTGAACTACGGTGGCCAGATTGATCCACAGCCGACAGCGAGTTCCATTTCACCAGCGGGATCGCCTTTGGCGGGTGCAGTGATCTCCGGCTTCACGCGACCAGCGCCAGACTCGTATGTGCTGTCTTACACATTGAGTGGCACGACCTACAATGTGAGTTACACGATTGATCGCATCGCTCACACCGTGGCCGAGAGCACGCAGAGTCCCACGGGAACTGTGAATGCAACCTACACGAATGCTTCCCGCTTTAGTTACTACCCAGTTGCGCCATGGAGCATGGCCAAGCTGGCAGATACAGGTCAAACGCTGAGCGCTACAGCCACCTTTGGTGAAGACAGCGACTACACCCGCAATGCACCATCCTTTACCGATAATGGCAATGGCACCGTGACTGACAACAATACGGGGCTCATGTGGCAAAAGACTGACAGTGGTGAAATGACTTGGGACACGGCTCGTACCACAGGTGCTACGTCGTTGAATCTTGCAGGCTACACGGATTGGCGGCTTCCCACGGCACAGGAGGCGCTCTGCATTCTGAATCATGAGCGCAATCCTGCGCTCGATCCGACCTACTTTGTTAACAACGCCAGCGGCATTCCAGGCTACTTCTGGACGAGCGACCTGTTCTATGGCGACAATACCAAAGTCTGGTGCACGAACACCGGAGGTGGTCTCGGGCCGCACAATAAAACGGCTACGATCAGCGCAGGCGGAACGGCCCGTCATCACTCGCGTTATGTGCGTGGGCAAAAGCCAACGACGGGGCATCACTACATCAATAACAACGATGGCACAGTGACGGACCTCGACACTGGGCTCATGTGGACACAGGCACCATCAGTGGCGCAAAGTTGGTCCAGCGCGCTGACTTATGCCGAAGGGCTGACCACCGCTGGCTTCAGCGACTGGCGGCTGCCGAACATCAAAGAGCTGCAATCACTGCAAGACATCCCACGTGCCACCGCCTCCGGCTCGACGACGAATCCGTGCATCAATCGTGTGCTCTTCCCCGCAGCGACCGCCAATGCCTATTGGTCCTCAACTTCAGTAAAATCAGGAACACCCACTCAGGCCTGGTTGGTGGACTTCGGTGTTACCACGACGTCCACGCCGTCACGGAATCAGCAGGGCATCACCAGCTATGAGCCTTACGCATCGACGTATCCTGTCTTCGCTGTTCGCACGGCTTCTGTGACTCGATCGATCACACAGGGACTAGCGACGACGACCACCGCCAATCTTTTGCCCACGGGTCAACGTGTGAGCGCTGTCGGCACCATCACCGCCACGGACAGCACCGTTTGGACCGTGCCATCAGCCACGCAGTTCACTACCGCCGCAAAGGCACCTGATTTGTATAATGAAGTGAATGCCGCGACCCCTGCAAACATCGCAGCGGCATCCACAGCCATCACTAATGCACCCACGGTCGTTGTCGATGCCGATGGTGAAGTCATCACCGGCTACATCTTTGCGGACAACTACTTTGAGCTTTATGTCAATGGCACACTGGTGGCTGTCGATCCGGTGCCGTTCACGCCCTTCAACTCCTGCTTTGTGAAGTTCCGCGCCAAGAAGCCGATCACGTATGCTGTGAAGCTCGTCGATTGGGAAGAGAACCTCGGTGTTGGCTCCGAACTCAATGGCGCAAACCCTTATCATCCGGGTGATGGTGGTTTCATGGCCAGCTTCAGTGATGGCACGGTGACAAATAGCCAATGGAAGGCCCAGTCCTTTTACATCGCACCGCTGAATGACCCAGCACTCGTCATTGAGCAGGCGAACGGAACGCATGATTCCTCCGCAACCGGATTGGCCACCCCGACGCTGAATCAAAACAGCTACGCCCTGCACTATGCCATCCCTGCCAACTGGGCCTCGAAGACCTTCAACGATGCCATCTGGCCCAAT
>JAPLUM010000729.1 GCA_026397605.1 Verrucomicrobiota bacterium
GGCAAGGATGGCAAGGATGGCAAGGACTTGGTTAGCAATGAGACCGCTGGTGGCAAGAAGACCCTCTTAGCCACTGCACAGCAATTGACCACGCAAGGGGCCAAAAAGCCACTGAGCGTGGACAGCTTTGAATTCAATGCGGATGAATCACAGGTCCTGCTATTCACCAATACCAAGAAGGTGTGGAGAAAGAATACTCGTGGTGACTACTGGCTCTTGGATCTAGCTTCAAAAAAGCTCACGAAGCTAGGCGGTGATGCTGCCGCAGCGACGCTGATGTTTACAAAGTTTTCACCCGATGGCAAACACGTGGCCTATGTGCGGGCAAACAACGTGTATGTGCAAAATCTGTCCGATTTGAAAATCACGGCGCTGACGACGGATGGCGGCAACACCGTGATCAATGGCACCTCCGATTGGGTGAATGAGGAGGAGCTTTACATTCGTGATGCCTTCCGCTGGAGCCCCGACGGCAAGCGCATCTTGTTTTGGCAGTTCGATACCAAGGGCGTAAAGAAATTCCACCTGGTGAACCAAACCGCTGGCAACTACCAGCAGCTCAAGTCCTTTCCCTATCCCAAAGCGGGTGAGAAGAACTCAGCGACACGACTTGGCATTGTGAGCGCTGCTGGTGGAGTAGTGACATGGCTGAAAATCCCTGGTGATCCGCGTGATCATTACCTGCCTCATGCTGAATGGACGCCTGATGGTCGTGCAGTTGTGTTTCAGCAGATGAATCGTCTGCAAAACACGAATCGCGTCATGCAGGCAGACCCAACAACGGGCGAAACGAAGTCCATCCTCACGGAGACGGACAAAGCCTGGGTGGAGAACAAAAATGAATTCGAGTGGATCGGTGCAGACTTTCTCTGGCTCAGCGAGCGCAGTGGCTGGTGCCATGCGTATCGCGCTCAGCTCGATGGCAAACTCACGCCCATCACACAGGGCGAATTTGATGTGATCGATGTGGTGCATGTCGATGCCAAAGGCGGCTGGCTTTACTACCAGGCCTCACCTGAGAATGCGACGCAGCGCTATCTCTATCGCGTGCGAATCGAAGGCGGTGAGTCGCAGCGGATCACCCCTGAAAATCAGGCTGGCACGCATGGTTACGATGTTAGCGACGATGGCCAATTGGCCGTTCATACATTTTCAAATTTCACCACACCTCCCGTCGTCGAAATCGTGTCGCTGCCAGAGCATCAAACTGCGAGTGTGCTCGTGAGTCATTCCAAGCTGAAGGAGAAACTGGCGTTGCTGAAGAAGCCGAAGTGTGAATTTCTCCGTGTCGATATCGGTGGCGATCTGGCGCTCGACGCATGGTGTGTTAGTCCGCCTGATTTGGATCCATCCAAGAAGCACCCACTGCTCATGTATGTCTATGGTGAGCCAGCTGGACAAACGGTGAAAGATGCCTGGGGTGGCTCCAGGATGTTGTGGCATTGGATGTTAGCGCAGCAGGGCTACATCGTCGCTAGCGTGGATAATCGTGGCACACCTGCTCCGCGTGGTCGTGACTGGCGGCGTTGCGTCTATCGACAGCTCGGTATTCTGAGTTCACAAGAGCAAGCGGACGCCGCCAAGGCCTTGCTGAAGCTCTGGCCACAGGCCGATCCCAAGCGCGTCGGCATCTGGGGCTGGAGCGGCGGCGGCAGCTCGAGCCTGGACGCCATCTTCCGCTATCCAGACATTTACAGGACAGCGATCTCTGTGGCGCCGGTGCCTGATCGAATGCTCTACGATTCCATTTATGAAGAGCGCTACATGGGCTTGCCGAAAGACAATGCGGAGGGCTACAAACTCGGCTCAGCCATCACTCACGCTCAGGCATTGAAAGGCCATCTGCTCATCGTGCATGGCACCGGTGACGACAATGTACACTACCAGGGCGTGGAGAAGCTCATCAACGAGCTCATCGCAAAAAACAAAGCCTTCACCGTCATGCCCTACCCCAATCGCGACCACTCCATCAATCAGGGGAAAGGCACCACGAGACATCTCTACGGTCTCTTCACCGAGTATCTGCAAACGAACCTGAAAGATTAACGGCATGACTGATCAAAGTTTTCACACCACGCGCTGGAGTCTTGTTTCTCAGTTGCGAGATGGTGGTGATGAGTCGGCGGAGCGGGTGGCGCTGGGGGAGCTTTGTCAGCGGTGCTGGTTTCCGATTTATGCCTTTGTGCGCCGCACGGGCATGGCCGCAGCCGATGCGGAGGATGCGACACAGGGCTTTTTTGAGTATGTGCTCACCCATGAGCTGATGGCGGAAGCCAGGCGGGAGCGCGGACGGTTTCGCTCGTTCCTACTGGGCTGCCTGAAGCACTTCCTCGGCAATGAATGGCAAAAACTGAATGCGCAGCGTCGCGGCGGACATTTGGCGGCGGTGCATCTGGATGCGCTGGAAGCGGAGGAACGGTATCGGCTGGAGGTGGAGGCTCTGAGCACGAGCGATGAGGAGGTCTTCGATCAAAGCTGGGCGCATGGCATCCTGGACCGTGCGATGCAGCAACTGCGTGCGGAGCAGAAGGACGATGCTCGCTTTGACCTGCTAGCACCCGCTTTGACGGGAAATGAAGACCGCACGGCGCTGATGCAGGCCACGGGAATGACAGAGAGTAATCTCAAGGTGACCATCCACCGCCTACGCAAACGCTACCGCGAGTTGCTCCGTGCTGCCGTGGCAGAGACAGTGGAAAATGACGTGGAGGTGGACGCGGAGCTGGCCCATCTGGTCGCTTGTTTGCGACGCTGAAACTTTTTCTGTAACCTGCCGCCAAAAACTCAAAAGGACTCTGGTGAACCCTGAACCCACTCTTCTACCATGAACTCCTCCACCTGCCCTGAATGCGGCGCGACGATGAAACCCGGCTCTACGCTCTGCGCAGCCTGCCTGCTCAGCGCGGGCAACGAAACGCTGCCCCTGCAACCCGTGAGCGCGGGCATCACGACGCTGCCGTGCGTGTTTGGTGGCTACCGTTTGATGAAAAAGCTCGGCGCAGGCGGCATGGGCATCGTTTATGAGGCAGAGGAGCTGGCGAGCGGCCGCCGATTGGCGCTGAAGGTGCTGAATCAAAGCCTCGACAACGAGGAGCAGCGCCAGCGCTTCCTACGGGAAGGGCGCCTGGCGGCGACGATCGATCATCCGCACAGCGTGTATGTCTTTGGCACCGAGGAGATCGATGGCATCCCAGTGATCGCCATGGAGCTGGCGGCGGGCGGCACGCTGCGGGATGAATTGAAACGACGCGGCACTATGCCGGTGCGCGATGCGGTGGATGCCATCCTTGGCATCATCGACGGACTCGAGGCCGCTCATGCCAAGGGTGTGCTGCATCGGGACATGAAGCCCTCGAACTGCTTCGTCACGGGTGAAGGCAAAGCGATTGTGGGTGATTACGGCCTCTCGATCTCGCAGACCAACAATCCCACCGATGGCGAGCAACTCACGCGCAGTGGCATGATCATGGGCACGCCTGCATTCTCGCCACCGGAGCAGCTCCGTGGTCAGGTACTGGATCAAAGAGCGGACATCTATTCGACGGCGGGCACTTTGTATTACCTGCTCACTGGCAAGGCACCGGTGGAACGCAACTCATCGGTGGAAACCGTGGCCGCTGTGCTGGAGGGAATCATCCCCGGTGTGCGCACGCTTCGTGAAGATGTCCCAGAAAACTTGGCGGCGGTGGTGGCCCGCAGCCTGTCGGCGAATCCGGCCAAGCGACCCGCCAATTATGCGGAACTGCGAATGGAGTTGCTGCCCTTCAGTTCCGTCGCCAAGGAGCCAGCGCCGCTTGGCTTGCGAGTGATCGCTAACTTGCTGGATGGTCTGTTCATCATGACATTCTTCACGGTGATCTACTATATTTTGGCACAGATCGGTGGGCCACTTTATCAAGCGTGGAATCAGGCGGAGGCTCCCTCGAATCGCGTGGATTACATTGAGTTATCCATCGCGTTGATTAGCATCGTCACCTACGCGCTAGTGCAGGCCCGTTGGGGAGCCACGCCAGCGATGAAATTGTGTCGGCAGCGTTTGCAGAAACCCAGCGGAGAGCGTGCCGGGTGGCGCCAAGCCCTGCTGAGGGAGACGCTCTTTGGGGTGCCTGCCATCATCGCGTTTTTGATCATTGGTTGGTTCGATCTGACATCTTGGGCGGACGGTCGAAACGTTGTGGAGGCACTGCCTTTCCTCGCGCTTGTCGTGCTCCTGGGGGAGGCTCATCTGCTTCTCTTTATACCCGCACTGAGCAATCGTGAAAAGGCGGGCTGGCATGATCTGGTGACCGGACTTCGTGTGGTGCAGCAGGGCCTGCCAGCCCAGCGCCTCGGGACCGAGGATGCGCTGCCTCGCGCTCCCATCAGCGTTCAAGCTGAGTGGGGCCCCTTTCATTCAGGCACCGATTTGGGCAATGGATTCCGCTGCGGTTACGATCCAGTCCTGCGCCGGCCCACTCTTCTCCAGCAGCGTGTGGGTGCTGGCCCCTCGGCTCAGCGTCGTGATTGCAGCCGAGCTGGGCGTGTGCGCTGGTTACAAAGTGTGACAGACTCGGCAGGCAATGTCTGGGATGCGTGGCAGGCTCCTGCAGGCGCTCCGTTGTCAGCGTTACTGAAGAAATCATCACCCACATGGAGCCACGTTATCTGCTGGCTCGATGATCTTGCTGAGGAACTGGACGCAGCGCAAAAGGACGACACCCTGCCTGACGCACTCTCCCTTGACCATGTGTGGATCACTTCTAACGGGCTCGTCGTTTTGCTCGATCAGCCTTGGTCCAGTGAGCCATCGGCGGCGGTCACGTCCTCCGATCCGCAGAAGCTACTGCACCAAGTCGCCGCCCTTGTGCCTGACTCAGAGCGCCCTGTTCACGGTGATGCCTTGGTGGATGTCCTTGGCCTTGGCAGCTTTGATCGGATCAGTCATGTGTCAGGTAACCTGAAGCATCTACTGCAAAAAAAGACGACGGTGGATCGGGCTAAACGCATCGCCTGCATGGCGGCACCCATGGCGTTGGTTTTACTCGGTGCCCTGACGATTTACTTGCTCGAGCCGATCACTCAAAAGCACGCGTGGACGACTGAGTTTCCGGGGATTCCACCCTTGCCTGATGTCCTTCTACTTCAGTTGAATTTAGAGGGGAACCCCACAGCCGGAGAGCCGCTTCTCACGAGCATCCGGCAGCATCTTGCCGGTCACTACCAAGCAGCACTCGTAAACGGCGAGTTACAGGGCTTGCCCGATGATTCCTCCATGGCCGCTCTGGAGCAATCATTGGTTGGCATTCTCAAAGAAGAAAGCGTGCCAGATGCCGCCACGCTTGCTACCGCTGATCGGGCTGTGCTCGCAGCAGTAGAGGCCATGCCACGGAGGGGTCCGTTCGCCGCAGTGCCTCTGCTTAAAGCTAGTGCCGTGGTCTCTTTCATCCTCATTGCTTTGACAGCCCTGATGCAGCTTGTCTCCATCATCGCCACAGGATCACCGCTGCTGATGAAGCTCACGGGCATCGCCACTGTCTCAATCAAAGATCGGCCTGCCTCGCGGCTGAGAATGCTGTGGCGCTGGTGCATTGGCTGGTCAGCCCTGTGGGGCCCCGGCCTTGTTCTGATCCTACAAAACGTAGTTATGGGCAAAGACGTCATCCGCACCCTGCCCGAAGTCTGCATGGTCTGGGTGCCCCTTATTCTGGTGCTCATGCTCATTGGCCTCACCTTTCCCCGCCGCAGTCTCCTGGATCGATTGGCTGGAACCTGGCTTGTGGCGCGATAATATACTTGGTATCATCGTTTCTCTATGATGCTCCGCCCTCTCATTGCTATTCTGTTCATCCAAGCAGCCCAAGTTGAAGCTTTGGACCGGCCAAAGCTGCAGATCCTCAATGCAGGTGAAACAGACGTGGAGGTGTTCTGGGTCGATGCAGATGGGAAACGAGTGCCGAATGGCAAGATCGCGCCGGGAACGGACAAAATCATCGGCACGTCATTAGGGCACCGATTTGTCATCATGGATGGCGGTAAGGAAACTGAGGTGGTGAGCAAGGTGCCCGTGCAGACTTTCCGCTATGAACCAGCGGCGAAGGATGGTGTGCCTGCTTTTTATAGCCAAGTCGTTCATGCGCATGGCTACCCGATTTGTGCCTCGGCGAAGGTGAGTCCATATGCATTGAAGGAGGCGGCTTACCTCGCGGACCTAATGCTGGCCAAGCGGCCTGATGTGCGGGAGGCGATGATCGCTAGCGGTTCCAGGCTTTGTATTTTAGCGCATGATGAATTCACCACAGATCAGCCTGAGTGGGCCTGGCTGGGGAAGCTGCCGGTCGAAGGCTTTGCGGACATCTCGATTACAGATTACCGCGATGCCCGAGCGCGTGGCATGGGCGGTAGTGCAACGGACCCGTATTGTTCCTGTGCTGAGGAAAACCTGCTGGCTTATGAAGGCGACCCATATTCTACCGAATGCATCTTCATCCACGAGTTTGCTCACAACATCCATCTGCGTGGACTGGCGAATGTGGATGCCACCTTTGACCAGCGGGTGAAAGCATCCTACGGAGCCGCGATGAAAGCAGGGCTGTGGAAGGGCAAATACGCCAGCGTGAACCATCACGAATACTTTGCTGAGGGCGTGCAAAGTTGGTTCGACGACAACCGTCAGGATGATCACGACCACAATCACGTCAACACACGCGCTGAGCTGTCGGCCTATGATCCAGGTCTCGCAGCGCTTTGTCGCGAGGTTTTTGGGGACACCGAGCTAAAGTACACGAAGCCGACGACACGACTCACGGGGAATCTCACAGGCTACGATCCTGCCAAAGCGCCCAAGTTTACATGGCCTGAGCGGCTAGAGAAGGCCAGAGTAGCTATCCGTGAGGCAGCAAAAAAACGCTCGGATGCCGCAAACAAAGTGGTTTCGGCTTCAGCCGAAAAGAATGCGGCTAAAGCCGCAGCCACTTTCTCTAAAACCCGTGTCATCGCCGGATGGACGCTGCACATCAGTGCGAAGATCGATCAAGCAGCGCTGAACAAAGCCCTGCCACTTCTCCAAGCTCAGCTTGAGGAGATCGTGCGTGTCGTGCCAAAGGCGGCGGTGACTGAATTGCAAAAGGTGCCGCTATGGTTCAACCCTGAGTATCCGAAGGTGCGGCCACGTGCCGAGTTTCATCCTGGTGCTGATTGGTTGCGGGAGAATGGGCGTGATCCAGCCATGGCAAAGGCGGTCGAGTTCACCAACGTGCGCGTCTTTGAGGCGGAATGTCGGCGCATGCCAAACTTCGCGCTGCATGAGTTGGCGCACGCCTACCACAATCGCACGGTGCGCATGAGCTTTGGCAATCTGGAAATCAAGAACGCCTATCAGAAGGCCAAAGCGAGTGGCAAGTATGATCGCGTAGAGCGTAAAGACAGCGAGGGACGGAGCCAGCTAGACCGAGCCTATGCGATGACAGACCCCCAAGAGTACTTCGCCGAATGCACAGAGTCTTACTTTAGCCGTAACGACTTCTTCCCTTTCATCCGTGACGAGTTGAAGCAGCACGATCCAGAAATGTTTGAGCTCTTGGAAAAGCTCTGGGGCGTCAAGTAAGCTACTTCACCTTGATCGGGAAGTTGCCCGTGGCGGCGCGTTTGCGAGTGTCAGTGACGAGAAGATGCACGCGGTAGTCGCCGGGTTTTGTTGGCGCGTGGAAGGTGGCTGATGGGCCTTCTGCTTTAATCAGGCATTCAGTGAGCGGCTTGGTGGGGCGCTCCTTATTTTTATTGTCTCGGCCAGAGGACTCAGGGGTGACAGTCCAATGATAGGTGAGGGGATCACCATCTGGATCGGTGGCTTCGGCTTTGACGGTGAACTCGCTATCTGCGGCGATCTCTTGTTTGGCAACGTCACTGGTAAGGTTTTGTAACTCGGGAGCGCGATCAGGAGGAGGTTCGTTTTTCCAGAGTTCGTGCATCACGTCGCGAATGGCAGTGGATTCACCACTTTCAGTGAAGATGCCGAACCAGGTCGAGGTGGCTTCTTGCTTCTGGCCCCAGAGGAAGACATAACTGCCCCAGCAGTCGCCGCCAAGCTGGATGGCGGCTTCGTAGCCTTTGCGTATGGCCTTTGCCTTTTCACCGCTGAACGGCTCAATGGGCGCCCCCCACTTCGCACGAGGGCTTTCCCAAAAGCCGCGTGCGCCGTATTCGGTCACGACCCAGGGGCGGGTCCATTTACGCTCCGCCAGATAATTCCGCAGGGCATGCAGGGCCCCATAGGTATTGATGCCGACAAAGTCGAGGCTGGGAGTGTGCGCATTGAGTCCTGCGATCTTCAGCGGTTGCAGACCTGCGAGCGCAGTGAAGGTCGGGTGAGCAGGGTCCAGCTCCTTCACGGCTTTTGCCAGCGCCTCCATTTGGATCCAATAGGCCATGCTGTTGCCATCGCCCTCGGCTTCATTGCCAATACCCCAAAAAAGAAGGGCCGGGTGATCACGAAACTCAAGCACGTCTTTTCTGACGCGCTCGATCTGACGCGCGCAATCCTCAGCCTTCAGATAAGAGAAGTAACTCGCTTCAGGCTCCAGCCAGATCCCGACGCAAACGGTGAGGCCACGTTTCTGCGCGTCATCAAGGATCGGGAGCAGCCCATTAGTGCTCCAAGTGCGGATGCTATTGCCGCCAGTAGCCACCAACTCATCGAGATGCTGATCACCCGCCGCACCGTTGACAAAGTAGGGCTCGCCTCCGCGAGTGATGCCGACACCGGGCACGATCTTCACGGGTATGGCTTCAGCCGCAGCTTGTGTGACAAGGGTAAGAAAAAATGAAGCAATGAGCAAACGGGTCATGCTTCGATCAATGGCGTGGTGTTATGAATTCCGCAAGAAGCCAAAATGCGGTTGAGTCTTAGCTTCTTCACCATTTTGCAAAGCTCAGTATCTGAGCTTCAACTGACGAATTGCATGATGTTCATTGAGGGCCAAATTTGGTGCTGCCTAGGATGCGGTAGCGGTAGTGGGTGTCTAGGCTGCCGCCATTGACGGCAAAGTCGGGTAGGGCAGGGTCTGATGGGTCGATGTAGCGTTCGATGATGGTGGAACCACGGCTTTCAGCGTTGACGCGGTCGCTGTTCTCATCCCATTCAGCCCAGGCTATGGGGCTGTCTCCGCGGCTGCGGCTGGCTTGTTGCAGGGCTTGGACGCGGTAGTGGATGCGGTAGGTGTTGGACTTGGTGGTGAGTCTTGGGTAGAGCGCGGCGTAGGGGCGCTCGCGGACGTTGTCACCGGTGAGTTTGTGCGTCTCCCAAAAGGTGGCCATGTCTTCCAGCTTGGTGTTTTCTGGCACCAAATGCAGGTTACAGATCTCACTGGCGCAGCGGTAGATGTTGCCGGCGTTAAAGTGCGCTTGCATTTGTTTCAGGGTTTCATCGGCATCAATGCGACGGCGGTAATTTGTCTCGCTATCCTTTTTGTAGATGTTCGCGTCCGCCGTGGGGATGGCCAGGATACGCTCGCTGCGGAGCAGGGCGCGCAGGGCGGTAGTGCGCTCGATGTAGGTGAAGGGCACGATCTGTGAGTTCAGGTTAATTTTACCCGCAGTGGAAAGGGGCTCGCTAATGGCATAGGGCTCCACCACGGGTATCCAGAACAGATCGAGCAGGAGATGGTCGGGCGGTGAGACGGCGCTGACTGAGGTGTCATTGTTGCGCGGTCTGAAGCGCAGTGTGGACCAGGGTTTGCCGGCTTTGACTTGATTGGGCAGAGACCCAAACATGACAGGTGAGGGGATTTGCCGATTCGGTGAGAAGAAGCTTGGGCCGCCAGTTTCCTGGACATGGTTGCCATCGAAGTAGGGGATGCCGGTGTCTGCCACGCCCTTAACCGTGGATCGGAAGCTGTTGCCTTCATCAGGCTTGTTGATGTAGGCGCCATCGGTGATGGTGGCCATGCCGGTATCCCAGTCGCCATTGGCTTCTGCCAGAGCTGTGGCGCTGACAGGGATGTCTGGACGGCGTGGTCCATCATAGGTCGCACCGGTGACCAATGCTCCCTGCGTGTCATCTGCGCCTGGGGTGATGCCTGCATTGGCAGCTTCATGGAAGGAATGGGCGTAGCGTTTGCTCAGATCATCGTAGAAGCGATGCTTCACAAAAAAGCTAACGGGCACCTCGGCGGTGGCGGACAGTAGGCGGTAGTCACCATGACTCAGCACCATGGTTCTGACGACATCGGATGGCTTGCTGGAATCATGGAAAATGAAAGCACCAGAGCGCAGGGTGTTACGATTTCCTGGATCTGCATGCACACGGTGCAGTCGGCCTGCAGGTTGCTCGGTGAGATTGGCGGAGGTGACATCAGGGACGATCTTGATGCTTGGGAAGTCTTTCAATGCGCCATTACGTGAAAAGGTCCACCAGAACTCACGCTGGGTGATCATGGATTGGCCATCGCCGCTGTTGGCGTGGACTTGGGTGCCTTTAGCGGCGAGTGCGGGCACAGGGAAGGTGCCACCAGCAAGTTGCACGTTGAGTGTCTGCACGGGTGGTTGTTGGCCAAGAGCATCGTATTGAGATACTGTGGGATTCGTATCGGCAAAGATCTCGATGGTGATCTTGCCACCGTTAAAGACCATGGTGCCATTTTTTGGGACAACGACGGTGATCGGTACGCTGACAAAGGGGTAACTGTTGCTGGCATTAAGGCCGCCATCTGCGGGCATGACGCCACGAGCTGGCAGGCGGCGATTATTGAGAAACATGCGGAAGCCAGCGGAACCACCCCAGCGGCGGGTGTGCCAGCCACCATTGGTATCTTCTTTGAGCACGCCTTCCTTTGGCATGCCGAGAGAGATGCCATTGATGGTGAGCTGATCCAGTCCGCGGATGCGCAGTTGCATGTCTGGGCGGATGGAGGGCCAGCCAAGGCTGGGGGAGAAGGCCTCTAGCAGGAGCATGGCTTCGATGCGGCGCTCGCCTGCCTTGAGTTTGATGGCCGCGTTGCCACTACCGAGAGTGCGGTTCACAGGTTTGGCGGGCACTTTAGGATCGGAGTTATCTTTCGGCACGATGTTGCTTTCTGGCACGGTGGGATCTGCGGTGCAGATGAAGTGCATGCCGACTTCAGAGATGGTATTGAATCTGCCAAAGCCCTGTGTGCTGCCAATGCGGATGGGTGTCACTTGGCCATGACCAGGCTGGGCTCCTGTGGCAGAGGTGCGGGCATCGGTGAATTGCTGGCCACTGGTGGGGTAGGCCACAGGCTGGTTTTCGATGCTATCATCAAAGAGATTGGTGCTGCGAATGTAGTCGAACATCTCCGTGAGGATCTGGTCACGATCAGCGCCGTATTTAGTAAAGAAATCGCTGTCATAGCCAGGCAGTTTTGCCCCTGTGATCCTTTGCAGATATTCATAGAGTTGGACATTCCTCCCCACGTAGTCGGCTGTGGCACTGTCTGCATTTTGGCGATCAAAGAAGTAGTTCTGTCCACCCACGCGCGAACAAAAAGCAATGAGCCGGTCAAAGGCGCTGCGGTAAGCCTGCCCTGCCTGCTGATGAATGGGCCAGCAGGCGATGCGGGGCTGATTGAGTAGATTGACTTCAGGAGCGCGACTGTGTGAAGTCAGCACAAAGCGCGCTTGTTCCAGCTCTGCTGCATCGATGATGGAGCTGGCTCGCAGATCATTAAAGATCAGCTCGTCTTCATAGGCATAGAGACGGTCCGCATCCAGGGCTAACATGCCTGTGGCCAGGGTCGTGCCACCGAGTGAACCACCCGTCTGGATGCGCGTGGCGATCTGATTGATCTGACCGCGAGTCAGGTTCGGGAAAGCAGCACTCAGATAGGTCGTGGCTGGGTGACCTGGATAGCGTTGATATTCCTGCCGGGCGGGTTGGAACTGTGCCAGCGAAAGATTATCAAAATCTGTGTTCACGCGTGGCAGATCCCAGTAGGAGCCTGCTTCCAGCGGCATGTCGGTGGCCCATTTGTCTCCGGCAGCGGTGTTGATGTTGATTTTACTCGTCTCATCGTCTGTCCAAAAAGCCACACGTCCGACGATGGGATTGTCCACTGTCGGTGAGCCTGGTTGGCCGACGGTCCAAGTGACTTTTCCATTCTCGGCTCCTGCGGCAGGCGAGGTCAGTTTGCCGTCGCGTAGGACATAGAGCCAGCGCACAGGCATCGGTGCGGCATTGGCATCAGACTGTGTGCCGCCTGGACTTGGATTCACGCGAAGACCCACGGGGAGATTCGCTGCATTGCCTGCTGGTGGCTGGAAGATGGGGTAACGCTTTACGCCATTGAGTCCATACACGGGCAGATTCAGATCGGTATAAAGAGCGTTATTCGCTGCCCAATCAGCCGGCACATCTTTGAGGGGCTGAAAAGTCCCCTGGCCCGCGCTCCAGGTCATTTGTTGCGCAGAGTAGAGCTTGTAGTTCCGTAGCGGAGCACTGCCAGCAGAGCCGTCTGGTTTCCCAAAGGTGCGGATCATGCCGGGCTGGGAGGCCCAGGCAATGGTTTGCCGTTGGGTGGTGGCTTCGCGGATTTGTCCGATCACCAGCGAGTTCACTGTATCGACCATTTCACGGCTGCGCATGCCGGCTTCTGAGCGTTTTGAAACTTGCGTCTCCGTTTCCACCGTGGTGAGAAAGGCGATGATCAACACGGCAAGCAGTGCCAGGAAAACAAGGACAACGACCACGGCGATTCCCTGTGGTTTTGGAAGTTTGATTTTCATATTGGGAAGTATAGTAAAAAGCTTATTCATGGCTCCATTTGGCACCTTTGAGGCTGACCTCGGTGCGAAAAACGCGAGCGTTGACTTTGAGTTCACGCAGTCTGGTGAGCAGTGTCTCCAGGTCTTTCTGACTGACTTCGGGGTCGGCATTTTGGAAGAGCTTTTCCAGGCCTAAATCAGGCGGCGTGCTATCCCGTCCTAGCCGGTCTGCGGAGTCGGGGTCGATGGCGACCATGGTCACTTCGACGATGGGTGGTAACTGATGTAGGCTGTTGAGCTCCTTGCGGTTTTCACCTCTTCCTTTGGTGTGGGAATCATAGCTGTAGTTTGGAGCCAGCGCCTGGCCTTTGCCATCCGCACTGCGTGCTGCGCCAGTGCCTGTATCGGCTAGCTTGGGCCGGAAAGTGAGTGCTACGATGTTACGTGCGATAAAATGCACATCGGGATGATCGACTACATCAGGTGGCCAGCGCGTGCCCGCTTTTGGCAGGGTCAGATTTTCAGAACGCTGGCGCAGTTCCATGAGTCGGAATCCATACCCCTGCGCTGCAGGCATGAAAGCAGGCCGCTCTGTATCTGCTTCGTAAGTGATGTAGTAGCCCACGAGATTCAGCAGGTGATTGAGGCTGGTGTTGGCACTGACGCCCGTTTCACCTAACGGGGCATAAAAGAACAAGGACTGGGTAGGAGATGTGTTTTCAGGCAGACTTAGCAACTGGCTGGCCTTACCTGTGGCGAAACGTAGATCCGAATAGCGACCGTAGCGGGCAGGCTCAAAGGTCGCTGTATTGGCTGCATCACGCCGTGCGCCTTTGGCATCATAGTAGTCCAAATAAGTGTTCAGCGTGGCGTTCGAAAGATTCTGGATGATCAGGTCAAAGGCGTCTCGGGCTTGTTGAAACTGGCTGGCTTTCCCGCGTGTATCACGCCAGATCAGCGCCGTGCGGTCCGTCATGTTGGCGAAGACCAGGATCAGGATCACGAGAATGACCATGCTGACCATGAGCTCGATCAAGGTAAAGGCCCGGGCCTTGTGAAGAAAGGTGGGGTGAGATTTCATAGCATCCTAGCAACGTGGCTGACGAAGGTGGTGAAAGGCAGTTCGAATTTGGGATCAATCGTGCCTGCGGGTGGTGAACTGCCAGCAGAGCCGTCTAGCAGAGTGATAGGACGGTTGCCTGAGTTTAAGACAACCTGTACCATCACGGTGGCCATGTGTCGCAGTGGAATGCCGCTCTTGTCATCTGAAGCCGCTGCTGATGTCTGCACATGCACGAGTGCATAAAAAACAGCACCTTCAGCGCTGGGTAACTCCACGCCTCCGTCATCATAATAGCGCCATGGCTTCGTCAGTGGTTCTGCTGTCAGCACAGCGAAGTCTGACTGCGAGGCCTCTTTCAGCAATCGCTGACCGATCTGGGACGTCACCGAAATATTCATGGACTCGCGGAAGCTCGAAAGCCCCGCAGGAAGCAACGCAAATAAGGTGGTCACAGCTACGACGCCGATACCCACGGCAATCAACACTTCGATGAGTGAAAAGCCGCCTGAACCTGTCTTGCGAATAAAGAAACGTTTCATGATCGTTGGAAGTTAGTTTGGGCGCAGCGTGCGAATACCGCCGCGGGTGGCCTTCACCTGCACGGTGACGTAGTTGTCAGGAGGCAGCTTCGTTTCATGACTGGCATGAAGTGTGGCAAACCACAGTTTTTGGGTATCCAGATCCGTGCTGCCATCTGGCATGAATCTCAGGGTGTAGGCCACGTAGGCGCCGCCGCTGCCAGGGACTGCCACTTTTGGATCCCGCTCCTGCCAGTTCTTTTTGATTCGAGATTCCGTCACCAAGCTTGAAAGCGTTTCATTGTCGCTGAGTACGACGCCGCTGGGGAATTTGATGATTTGTTTGAAGGGCTTGGCACTCAGATTTTCGGCATCAAACACAAAAGTTTGCATGGAGTTGATGTGCGACTTCGCCTCCATGCTCTCAGGATCGGAGGTTTTGTAGAAGCGCACTTCCACCACCCGGTCTTTTGCCATGGCAAGATGCCGTGCCGCACGCAATGCATCCTGCATGGACTCACCCGCCAGCGTTAAGTTATTCGACGCCACCACATGATTGGCCATTTGTGTCGTCATGCCGATGATCAGGGCCAGAATCGACACGACGATCATCATTTCGATCAGCGTAAAAGCCTGAGATGACTTGCAAATCCGCTCAAATCCAACGTATTGGCCACAATGTAGGTCCTTTTTTGGAAAAGTTTCTTTTCCAAGGCCACCGAGCAGGCGATTGAGTTTCATGCATACTTTGTAATTACATGGTAAAAATCGTTCAAAGACTTTTGGGTTTATTTTCACTGGCGAATAACCTGAGCCGCAAACTCCTGAAAAGCCTTTGGTTCCCGGAACCTGCCTTTCTGACTTTCACAGGCACGCCTAAAATCGACCTGATCATCGCACCACCAGAGAAGAGGTCTTCAGGCAGAATCAATTCATTCTGTTGCCAATAGTCACCACCAACAAAAGCGTGAAATCATCGCTTATGGTTTTAAATCCCTATTTCTCAAAAACCCCTTCGCAGAGCAACATCACCTATGAAGATAAAATTGATTTTCCAACAACAATCCTGATACGATTTCAATTGTTCGCCTAACTTACAAAACATAATGATGCAGGGCATAGACAGAGGTGGTTTGACCGTTTTGATATGCCACATTCAACATATAGGCTCCTCTGGGGACCTCCGCTGCAGCCACTCATGAAATCCATCTTTACCCTCGTCTTGCTCACCTTTGTCGTGCAGTTGCCTGTGATTGCCGCTGTTGACCTTCAGATCCCCGATTTCACCCAGGGCGGAACCATCCCGAAGAATGCGAAGCACGACTGGAACCTCGGGGCAACAGGCCTGCGCGGATGGATGTATTGCGACCAGATGGTGACGAGTGATGCTCGGCAGATCGCGATCACGAAAGTCGATCCGAAGTCCCCTGCGGATGGCATCCTTGTTGTCGGCGATGTCTTGCTCGGAGTAGGCGGAAAAGCGTTTTCCTACGATCCACGCACCGAACTGGGCATGGCGCTCAACGCCGCGGAAACCGAGACGGGTGGCGGCAAGTTGATACTCACACGCTGGCGGGCAGGGAAGGCGGAGGAAGTCGTCTTGAAGCTGCCCTTGCTGGGCAGTTACTCGTCCACGGCTCCATTCGATTGCGCGAAGTCGAAGCGTATTCTTGATCAAGGATGCCAAGCGCTCGCCATCCGCATGGCGGAACCCAACTACGGCAACAGTCATGATCCCATCGTGAGATCACTCAACGCACTCGCTTTACTGGCCAGCGGCGATCCAGCTTACCTTCCGCGCATCAAAAAAGAAGCCCAATGGGCCGCCGACTTCTCTGCTGATAGCATGCAGACTTGGCACTATGGATACGTCATGATGTTGGTGTCCGAGTATGTGATGGCGACGAGTGATGAGTCAGTGATGCCAGGCTTGAAGCGGCTCGCGCTGGAAGCAGCCAATGGACAAAGCGCTGTCGGCTCTTGGGGCCATGGATTTGCTAAGCCCGATGGCAGACTCGGTGGTTACGGCATGATGAACTCGCCCGGCTTACCCCTCACGATCTCGCTGGTCATCGCGCGTGTAGCTGGAGTGAAAGACCCTGCGGTGGATCTCGCCATCGAGCGCAGTTCACGACTGCTGCGCTTCTACATTGGCAAAGGAGCCGTCCCGTATGGCGATCATCATCCTTGGATCGAAAACCATGATGACAATGGCAAGTGTGGCATGGCCGCCGTCTTGTTCAGCGTGCTCAATGAACCAAAAGGCGCGGAGTTCTTCTCCCGCATGAGCGTGGCCTCCCACGGCCCCGAGCGCGATACCGGACACACGGGGAACTTCTTCAACATGCTCTGGTCCATGCCCGGCGTGTCGCTCTCCGGCCCGCAGGCCACGGGCGCATGGATGAAGGAGTTTGGCGCGTGGTATTTCGATCTCGCCAGGCAATGGGACGGCAGTTTTGTGCATCTAGGCCCACCGGAAAACAGCCGAGACAGCTACGAAGGTTGGGATTGCACCGGCAGTTACCTGCTGGCCTATGCGATGCCTTTGAGGAAGATCATGCTCACTGGCAAAAAGCCCAGCGCAGCCCCGCAAATCGATGCCGCTACCGCTGAATCGCTCATCCAAGATGGACGCGGATGGAACAACAAGGATCGCCACAGTGCCTATGACCAAATGAGCATGGATCATTTGCTCCAGGGCCTTGGCAGTTGGTCGCCCATTGTCCGCGAACGCACCGCAATGGCCCTGGCTCGGCGCAAAGACGCGCCCATTTCTGCTGTGATTGCTCTGCTTGATTCGCCCAGGCTTGATGCGCGCCTAGGTGCCTGTCAGGCCATCGCAGCCCTGCGTGGCCGTGCCGCCCCAGCGGTCGAGCCCCTGCGCAAATCGCTCACATCTCCCGACCTCTGGCTGCGAATCAAAGCAGCAGATGCTCTGGCAGCCATCGGCAAGCCTGCCATGCCAACCGTGCCGCAGCTTCTCGAACTACTCGCTCAAGTGGACACACAGAATGATCCACGCGGCATGCAGCAGCGCTACTTCACCTTTGCTCTCTTTGAGAATCGAGAAGGCATGCTCAGCCGATCCCTCGACGGCGTGGATCGCGCCGCGCTCTACCAAGCCGTGCGGGCCGGACTCACCAATCAAGATGGCCGCGCCCGTGGCAGCATCGGTTCCGTCTATCGCAATCTCTCCGCTGAAGACATCAAGCCACTGCTCCCTGCCATCCATCAAGCCATCATCGACCCCGCACCCAGCGGCGAGATGTTTGCCGACGGCATCCGCGTGGAGGGCCTGCGGCTCCTCGCCAAGCACCACATCGAGGAAGGCATCAGCGCCCTCGTGAAATACGCCCGCGATCAAAACCCGTGGGCCAGTCAAGAGCGCACACCCGAACTCATGAAGATCCTGCTCGCCTATGGCACCTACGCCAAAGCTGTGATCCCTGACTTGGAGAAACTCGCGCATTACTTCGAGAAAGAGGAACAAGACTTTCCCAAAAATCTTGGACTCCAAAAAGCCAACTCCGTCCGCGAAACGATCAAAGCCATCGAATCGAGCACGGAGACGCCGGAACTCGTGAAGCTCCAGTAAACCAGAAGGGCTGACAAAATAGGAATTCTCGATTTCACAATCTTCTGCCATGCTTCTTCCACGGACTTCCTTCCAATCGCTTATCCCCGAACAACCATGAAAATACTGCGGATCCTCATCATTGCTCAGATGCTGCTACCTTGGGCCTCGGTTATGAGTGCCGGTGTTGCAGATTCTTCCTCAGGTCGTCCGATTCGTGTCGTGGATGATTGGCACGACCCGCATCTCCTGGCCCATGAACAGCAAGTGAATATTTTTCTTGGTTCATCTGGCCTGGGCATCTATCGGACATTGCCGCCCGCAGTGCCGGGCATGCATGGCACTTTGGGTTTTGCACAAAGGGCGGTGCATCTCCGTGATGGTTCGGAGACACAACCCATCTACCACGATCTTGTTGGTATCGCAGCCTCACCAAATCCCCGAGTCTATTGTGTCATCCAAGCGAAACTTAAGGAGCAACTCAGTATTGGTGTGGACGTGGAACGCGCGGAAGTGGTCAAAGCAAGCCTTTTGCCCTTCGATGGCACTGAGAAGCGTGGTGAGACTGTGGTATCACATCGTAAACTGGACTGGTTCGAGCAAACTGCCTTGGCACAACTACGGTTGGGGCATGCGTATTGCTCGACCGAGGAAGGCGGCTTATGGCGAGGCATGGGGGCTATCCGAGCACAAGCATCGTGCTTGCGCTGCCACGACGAGGCTAAGGAGGGCGACTTGCTTGGAGCCTTCACATACGCCTTCACCGTGGAGAAAAAGCCAGAACCGAACCCAGGAACTAAGATCTTCAAAAGCACCTTCAGCGAGGGCATCGACGACAAAACTCATTGGGAACGCTACCGCGCGAAGATCGGTTATGCCAAGCCCCGAGCCGACAAACCCTACCCTGCCGATCTCTATGTGAAGATGGTCGATCATCTCTGGCAGGGCTGTGGTATCGTTCGTGATACCCATATCCAACATGTGAAGGATGAGCGCGCGGACCTGGAACGCGCCCACATGGCTAACACCGCGAAACCTAAGCTCTACGGGTGGCCACCTACAGCAACCCAAAAAGTGAAGTCTCTCCAAAAGCAATAGACTCAGTCACGTAGAGTTAGACGTGTTGTTAAATGCTTCAGTCACAGCAGGGGTTGGCGAAAAATGATGACAGTGTTTTTCATCCATCTTTTACCGATCCGCATTTTCAAACAAATATGATTAAGACATTCCTCCTTCTCGCCACCTTGCTACTTCCTGCCTTAGCATCGAAAGCTGACACCCAAACCCTGCGCGTCTTCATCTTCGCAGGCCAATCCAACATGGTCGGCACGCATTCCAAGGTCGCTGACATCCAGCGCTTCCCGCCGTTTGCGGGACTCGATAAGCCGCAGAAGGACGTGCTGTTTTGCTACAAGCTCGGGCGTGAGAACATGGAGACATCGGAGGGTTGGATTCCGATGCAGCCGACTCGCGACTACTTCGGGCCGGAGCTGAGCTTTGCCCAAAAAGTATCGCGAAGCATCGAGGCACCCATCGCGGTCATCAAAGTGGCTTCAGGGGGCACGACGCTGGGCAAGGACTGGAATCCGGACATGCGACAAGAAGAAGATCGCCTACCGCATTGAAGGCTTCATGTGGCATCAGGGGGAGAACGACATGTTCGATAAGGCCTTCAAACCGGCCTACGCGGCGAACTTGAAGAATTTCATCGCGTGCTGGCGACGCGATTTGAAGCTGCCGAACCTGCGCTTCTACCTCGGCGAGCTTTGCACAAAGACGATCTGGGGCATGGACAACCGCGACAACATGCTCGCCATCCGCACCGCCCAAAAAGCGGTCGCGGAGGCTGATCCGCTCACGGACTACATTCCCACCTCGCACGACGCCGTAGAGATCGGCGGTGAGGCCGGCCTGCACTATCACTACGGCACGCTAGGGCAGCTCGAGCACGGCGTGAACTACGCCGACAGCTATCTGCGCAGCATCAGCATCAAAACCGGCACGGACAGGCCGCTCAAAGTCTGGCCTTATGCCAAAGGCAGCCCGGTGAAGCTTTTCATCCTCGCCGGACATCGCAACATGGAGGGCGAGCGAGCCTTCAAACAAGAACTCGGAGCCATGGCAGCGGACAACCCAAAGATCGCCTTCAAATACAATCTCGGTGGCGGTTTCAAAACATCGAACGGCTGGGAGCCGCTCGGCCCCGCTGGTCCTTACGACACCTTTGGGCCGGAGTTGAGCTTTGCGAAGACGCTGGAAGCTACCGAGAAGGGCAATATCGCCATCGCTAAGTTCACTCACAGCGGCACGCAGATGAACGATTGGACGCCCGAAGGCACAGAGGCCAAGGACATGCATGTCTATCCCGCTTTCATCGCCTTCATCAAAGAGTCGATGGACGAACTCACGGCCAAAGGTCATCAGGTGGAGCTAGCGGGCATCCTGTATCATGCAGGCGAGAACGACATGGCCTTCGGCGGCTACCGCAGACAAGCCGCCAAATGGCTGCAATCCACAGTCGCGCAAAGCCGACAAGATTTGGCCATGCCCGCAGTGAAATGGTTCGTCAGCCAACAACCACCATCCGATGAAAAGGGGCTCAACAAAATCGATGTCACCGCCGACCTAGCCGCCATCACCGCTGCTGATCCCGCTTTCATTCACATCAAAGCCTTCGATCTCTCTCCTCAGGAAGAAAAGCTTGTCATCACCACAGCGGGCATTGTTGAATTGGGCGAGTTGCTTGGGAGAAGTTATCTCGAACACAGGTAATTGAACCCTATGAAAGCCATCACCCTCTGCTTTGTCGCTCTATCTCTCGTTTGCACCGCGAGTGAAAAGCCGAACGTGCTCTTCATCGCCGTCGATGATTTGAATGACTGGATCGGCTGCCTCGGCGGGCATCCTCAGACGAAGACGCCGAACTTCGACCGGCTCGCAGCTAGCGGCACGCTTTTCAAGAATGCCTACTGCCCGGCAGCTTCGTGCAATCCCTCCCGCACCGCCATTTTCAGTGGGCTGCCACCGCATCGTTCTGGGTTGTATCACAACACGCAAAAGATGCGTGAGGTGCTGCCGGATGCTGAGCTGCTGCCACGTTACTTTTCTCGAAACGGTTACTGGAGCGCAGGCTCGGGGAAGATGCTGCATTACGTCATCGACCCGCAGAGTTGGGACGATTACTTCCCTGACAAAGCGAAGGACAACCCCTTCCCAGACACCTTTTATCCCAAACAACGCCCTGTGAATTTGCCGCGCGCTGGCGACTGGCAATACGTCGAGACCGATTGGGCTGCGCTCGATGTGACAGACAAAGAGTTCGGCGGCGATTGGAGTGTCACGAAGTGGGTCGGCGAGCAGCTGGACCGCAAGCACGAAAAGCCCTTCTTCCTCGCCTGCGGTCTCTACCGTCCGCATGAGCCTTGGTTTGTGCCGAAGAAGTATTTCGAGCCCTTTCCGCTCGATTCCATCCAGCTCCCGCCCGGTTACAAAGCCGACGACCTCGATGATGTGCCGCCCGTAGGTCAAAAGCTCGGGCGCAATCGCTACTTCGACCACATTCAGAAGCACGGGCAGTGGAAGAAAGGCATCCAGGCCTATCTCGCCTCGATTCACTTTGCCGATGCCATGCTCGGTCGCGTGCTCGATTCCTTGGAAAAGTCACCACATAGAGACAACACCATCGTCGTGCTTTGGAGTGATCACGGCTGGCATCTCGGTGAGAAGGAGCACTGGCAAAAGTTCACCGGCTGGCGCGCCTGCGCTCGCGTGCCGCTCATGATTCGCGTGCCGAAAGGCGTGCCCGGTCTCGCTGAAGGTACTCAGGCTGGCAGCGTGTGCCATCGCCCCGTGAGCCTCGTCGATCTCTTCGCCACCCTCACCGACCTCTGCGGCCTGCCTGCCAAGCCCGATATCGAAAGCCGCAGCCTTGTCCCCTTGCTCCGCGATTCCTCCGCCCCATGGCCACACGCCGCGCTCACCCATCTCGACAAACCCGAAAACTACGCCCTCAGCACCGAACGCTGGCGCTACATCCATTATCAAGGCGGTGAGGAAGAACTCTACGACATCGGAACCGACCCGCACGAGTGGACCAATCTGGCCACGCAACCTGAGTACGGCGCTAATCTCGCGGAGATGCGAGCTCTTGTTCCTCAGAAAGTGGCTCCTGTTCATCGAACCCAACCTAATCAATGATGAAAGCAACACTTTTTCTTTTCCTCCTCGCTGCATCAAACGAAGCGATTGGACAGAGACCCCCAAACATCGTCCTCATCCTTGCCGACGATCTCGGCTATGGCGATGTTCGTTGCTACAATGCCGACTCGAAAGTGCCCACGCCGCACATCGACCGACTCGCAGCCGATGGCATGAGGTTCACGGATGCGCACAGCCCAGCCACGGTTTGCACGCCTTCGCGTTATAGCCTCATGACGGGACAAATGGCGTTTCGCGTTCCGAATGGTGGCACAGTGTTTCAGGGCGTGGGCGGGCCTTCATTGATAGCGAAAGATCGTTTCACGCTTCCGGCGATGCTGAAGAAGCAAGGCTACAGCACCGCAGCCATCGGCAAATGGCATGTGGGTCTGACGTTCCGTGACAAAAGCGGTGAAGCGATTCACAGCGGCAAATTGGAGGAGGTGCCGCGCATTGATTACACGCGGCGCATCGAGGGCGGACCGCTTGATATCGGCTTTGATCGATTCTTCGGCACGGCCTGCTGTCCCACCACGGATTGGCTTTATGCCTTCATCGACGGCGACCGCATTCCGGTGCCGCCAACTGGCCTCATCGATAAGTCAAAGCTGCCGAAGCATCCGTATGCGAACGATTGCCGCCCAGGCTACATCGCGCCGGATTTCCTGATGGAGGAGGTGGATCTCATATTTCTGAAGAAGAGCCGCGAGTTCATCGCGCAGCATGTGCGCGAGACACCGCAGAAGCCGTTTTTCCTTTTCCACGCCACGCAGGCCGTGCATTTGCCATCGTTTGCAGCGCTGGATTTTAAAGGAAAAACACAGGCAGGTCCACATGGTGACTTCATTTATGAACTCGATCACATCGTCGGTGAACTCATGGCCGATCTCGATAAGCTCGGCATCGCCGACAACACGCTCGTCATCCTCAGCAGCGACAACGGCCCTGAGGTCACCAGCGTCGTCCACATGCGTGCCGATCATGAGCATGATGGCGCGAAGCCCTGGCGTGGCGTGAAGCGCGATAACTGGGAAGGCGGCCACCGCGTGCCATTCATCGTGCGCTGGCCCGCTCGCATCAAACCCGCCAGCACCAGCGATCAACTCGCCAGCCTCACCGACATCATGGCCACCATCGCCGCCATCACCGGCGCGGAGTTGCCGCGAGATGCCGCCGAAGACAGCTTCAATCTCCTGCCCGCGCTCGAAAGCAAAGCCACCACACCCATTCGCCCCTTCCTGCTCACGCAGGCCTTCAGCGGCCTGCGCACGCTCTCGATTCGTCGTGGACCTTGGAAATACCTCGATCACAAAAGCTCCGGCGGAAACAACTACGACAAAGGCGAGCTCAAGCCCTACACTCTGCCCGAGACCGATCCCGAAGCCCCGGCCCAACTCTACGACCTCTCAGCCGATCCCGGCGAGACGACGAATCTCTATTCCCAACAGCCTGCAATCGCCCAAGAG